>DYEN01000418.1 GCA_020725705.1 Anaerolinea sp. | reverse complement strand
CAGCAGCGCCGGTGTTGGCCGTTCTCGTAGGGTCGGCTTGCGGTGCCCGCTACCCGCCCATCCCGCGTTTGACCTCGCAGTTGGCAGGGGCCAAGCTTGCTTGGCCCCTACGCCTGACGCCAAAGTTCCCCCTGATCCGGCTTGCAAGTTTATGACAGCCTCTAGAGGACAACACCCGCCCACCAGGCGTGAAAGGCGATCTTACCGCGCTTGACGACTACCTGCGCCAGGTTGCGCCCGAAGCGATAGCTAAGGTGCTGGTACGCCGGCACGTCCCAGATGACCAGATCGCCCAGCTTGCCGACTTCGAGGCTGCCGACCTCGTCGCCGCGACCGATGGCGTAGGCGGCGTTGATGGTTGCGGCGGCGAGCGCCTCGGCAGGTGTCAGGTGCAGGTAGCGCGTGGAGAGCGCCATGACAAACTGCATGTTCTCGTTCCACGCAGTTCCGGGGTTGCAGTCGGTGGCGATCGCCAGCGCTGCGCCCGCATCGATGAAGCGGCGCGCGTTGGCGTAGCGGGTCTGTCCCAGACCGAAGGGGGTCGAGGGTAACGCAACGGCGACCGTGTTTGAGGCGGCAATCGCGTCGATCTCGTCATCGGGCGTGGCGACGATGTGGTCAACCGAGACCGCGCCAAGTTCAACGGCGAGTCTGGCGCCACCCAATGACTCGAACTCGTCGACATGCACTTTCAGCGCCATTCCATAGCCGGCGGCGGCCTCGAGGATGCGCCGGGTCTGGTCCAGGTTGAAGGCGCCCGTTTCGCAGAAGACATCGCAGAACAGCGTGCCGGGCCAGTGCTCCGCGCGCCATTCAACGACTGCCGGCAGCATTTCGTCGATGATCAGGTCAACATATCCATCCGCATTGCCGTTGAATTCGGGCGGGACAGCGTGTGCACCCAGGAAGGTGAGGGCGATGTCGACCGGGTGCTCGCTGTCGAGCAGCGCCGCCGTGTTGAGCAAGGCCAGTTCGTGGGGGGTGGACAGTCCGTAGCCGGTCTTGACTTCTACACTGGTCGAGCCGTGAGCGAGCATGGCGGCCAGTCGGGGTTTGGATTGTTCGACCAGGGTGTTCAGATCGGCCTGACGCGTGGCCTGCACCGTCCGCACGATGCCGCCCCCCGCCGCCATGATCTGCTGGTAGGTGGCCCCTGCGACGCGCTGTTCAAACTCGTCGGCGCGGTCCCCGGCCCAGATCAGGTGCGTGTGCGGGTCAACCAGGCCGGGTGTCACCAGGCGTCCTTCGGCGTTGAGCGTGGTTGCACCCTCGAACCGATCGCGCAATTCGATATCCGAGCCGATGGCGACGACGCGGCCCTCGTGAACGGCGATCGCCGCGTTTTCGATCAGTCCTAAAGTTCCAAGCGCGCTGCCGCGCTGCGGCCCGCCGTTCTGCGACGGGACGGTGCAAAGCTGGCCGATGGAGTGTACGAGAAGATCGACTTGGTCTTTCATGTTCCCCAATCCAATTCGCAGGGCCGGGCGGTCTGGCCGGCTCCGGCACGAGGTGGTACGATCGCACCCGGCACGCTAACCCGACGGCGAGGGACCTATGCAGATCGATATTCTCACGCTTTTCCCGGCCATGTTCGAAGGCCCCTTTAGCGAGAGCATCCTCAAGCGGGCACAGGAGAAGCAGCTTCTGTCGTTACGGCTCCATGATATACGGAATTACACAACGGACAAGCATCGCACGGTGGACGACACGCCGTATGGGGGTGGGGGCGGGATGGTGATGATGCCCGGCCCGCTGATCGAGGCGGTCGAAGCGGTGCGCGGTCCGGAGCGGGGCGTCCCCGTGATTCTGCTCACACCGCAGGGGCGGATCTTCACGCAGCGTGTCGCGCAGGAGCTGGCCCAGCATCCCCGGCTGATCCTGATCTGCGGGCGCTACGAGGGGGTTGACGAACGCGTGCGGCAGACAGTGGTCACCGACGAGATCAGCATTGGGGATTATGTGCTAACCGGTGGCGAGCTGGCGGCGATGGTGGTGGTGGACGCCGTCGCGCGCCTCATTCCCGGCGTCCTGGGCGCGCGCTGGGCCGCCGAAGAGGACTCGCACGCGATGGGGCTGCTGGAATATCCGCACTACACCCGTCCGCCGGAGTATCGCGGCCTGGCAGTGCCGGATGTGCTGTTGAGGGGCGATCACGCGGCTATTGAACGCTGGCGGCGGCGCGAGGCGATCCGCCGGACCTGGCAGCGGCGCCCCGACCTGCTGCTGACCGCGCAACTCAGCGACGACGAGCGCTGGTTCCTGGCCGAGCTGGCCGAGCAAGATGCACCGATGCTGGTGTGAGAGAGGAGATGGTCAGGCTTCTTCGTTGCGACGCAGCGCAGCGAGGACAGCCTGCTCTTCTTTCCAGATGTCCATCTCTTCCCAGCGCCGGCGCAAGGCACGCAGCCGCGGATAGCCATCGGCGTATTCGTCGGCCCATTCCTGCGCGAAGTCACCGCGCCGGATGCTGGCCAGGACGCTTTCCATCCGCCGCGTGAGCTTGACCTCTTTGAACCGTTCCAGGCGCGACAGCGTGCCGTACTGACTGGTCAGCGAATGCGCGCGCATGCTTGGCAAGATGCCGCGCGTGGCCCACTGCGAGATGATAAAGCCCAGCTCGCCCGACAGGTACAGGCTGCTGTAAACGGCTTCGGGCGGGAAACCTTCGCGGCTCAAGACTTCGATCGCAGTTTGGAGTACACTATGAAGGGCGGGCAGGAGCGCCTGCTGCGAAAACAGATCAAGTTCGGCTTCCTGCTGGAAAGTCAACTCGATGGCGCCGCGGTGAAGCGCCCCCAGGGCTTTCGCTACGGCCAGCACCCGCGCCCATGCCTGGCCTGAGGCATCCTGCGCGACGGCGACAAAGCTGGGGTAGCCGGTCCCGGCCACGTAGCCCTCGCGCACGCCCTCGCCGGTCGTCTGTGGAGCGACCAGAACGACATCAACGAACGGGGGTGGCTCAATCAGCCCGAAGGCGATGTTGTAGCCAGAGGCGAAGATCAGCGTATCGCCGCGCTTCAGCCCCGGCGCAACTGACTCAAGGTAGACCTGAGGAGCAAGCTCATCCGAGACCATCAAGAACAACAGATCGGCCCGGCGCGCCGCTTCGAGCAGCGAGACGACTTCGAACCCTTCGCGGTAGGCTTGCGCGGCGTATTCGTCGTCCCGGTTACCGATCAGGACCGGAAAGGCACTGTCGCGCAGATTCAGCGCGATCGAGCGGCCCATATTGCCGTAGCCCAGCACCGCGATGGTGCGGTCCATCAGCAAGCCAAGATTGGCGTCTGAGTCGTGGTAGATCACGGCCATCGAGATAAGGCCCCCCTTTGACCGTCGATGCACGAAAAGCGTGCTGTGGCGTGATTTGTCCGCGCATTCTACCGTGATCACCCGGGGCTGTCTATGGCGGGGCGGGGCGCACACTCCGGTGCAACTTCGGTCCGAAACCTGCGTATACAACCATTAGCAGGGGACGGCGCTAATTGTCGGCCAGGGTAGGGTAGACACACTGTGAATCAAGAACCCGATTCTCTGTGGGTGGAACAAACACTCGCAGGTGATCAGGACGCGTTCGGGAACCTGGTTCTACGCTACGAGCGCGATGTGTTCAACCTGACGTACCGGATGTTGAACAATCGCGGCGAAGCCGAGGATGCGGCGCAGGAAGCGTTCTTGCGGGCGTATGCGAACCTGGATCGCTACGATCCGGCGCGGCCCTTTAAGACGTGGCTGCTCTCGATCGCATCCAACCACTGCATCGATCGCATCCGGCGCCGGCGGCTGACGTGGTTGTCGCTGGAGGAGCCTTTGCCGCCACACCCTGCGCTCACCAGCGATGTGCCCGGCCCCGAAGAGTCTGCGTTGAACCATGAACGGAGCGAGGAAGTGCAGGCGCTGTTGGACGAACTCAGTCCGGAATACCGGATCGCGGTCGTCCTGCGTTACTGGTATGACCTCTCGTATGCCGAGATTGCGGAGATGCTCAACACGACGGAAAGCGCGGTCAAGAGCCGGCTGTTTCGTGCCCGGCAGGCACTTGCCAGCCGTCTTGAGTCCAGGTCGATGTCGACCCTCAACCCTGCAATGGAAGGATCATGATGAGAGACGATCAAGGAAAGCACGCTTATCAGATGCAGAATGAGCCTGAACCGGAAGAAGCCGGGCAGGACGAACGAGCCGAGCACGAGATGGAAGCGCTCCGCGCCCGGCTAGGGGGTGAGCCGGCGGCCGCACCTGGCGAACCCCTGGAGCGGCGCCTGCAGCGCGTCGAAGCATTGCTGCGCAGCGCACCGATGCTGGCGCCCTCGCCGGATTTTGCTGCGCGGGTGATGGCGGCTGTGGCGGCAATGACCTTCCCGCACATGCTCAATCGCCGGCTCAGTCTGAGCCTGATGTTGAGCATGGCGCTGGTGGCGGCGCTGACTTTGCCGGTGCTGGGCTACGGCGTCGCATCACTGTTTGATGCGCTGTCCAACCCGGCGACGCTCAACAGCCTGATGGCACTGGGTGTTTCGGCGCTGGGTTTGGCGTGGGGGTTGGCCGGCCAGTTTTCGTCGAGCGTGCAGACTCTGGTCCACGAATCCCCGATGGTTCCCGCCCTGCTGACAACCTCGATTCCGCTGGGGATGCTGGTGGGGTGGCTGGTGTGGTATTTGCTAGACGGACCGCGCTGGCTCATGCAGCGGCTGGCGGCCTGAGTGAGGCAACGGGTCCGGCTTTGGTGGGGATAGGCGAGAGACCGGCATGATCGGTGCGAGACGGTTGGCAGGGCGGTGGGGTGTCCGGTTTGGGCTGCTGGCGTTGCTGGCGCTGGTGCTGGCCGGATGTTCGTTCGAGAGCGATCGGCTTGGCGGATTCCGCTTTGACGATGCTTTCCGGCTACAGGCCGGTGAAGAACTCGACGGCGACCGCTTCTGGGTGGGCAGCCGGCTTGAGTTCGAGCCGGGGAGCCGGGTTCGCGGCGACATGACGCTGATCGGCGACGAGGTGATGGTTGGCGGTCTGGTGGACGGCAACCTGACGGTGGTTGCGAGTTCGTTCACATTGGGTGACGCCGCCAGTGTCACCGGCGATCTAACCTACTGCGCCGATCGGGCTGTCGTGGAGCCGGGGTCGCAGGTCATGGGCGCATTGAAGGAAGAATGCGCGGCGGGCAACCGGGCTATGCTCGACCGGCTGATCGGGGAAGGTCGCGATCGCTGGGCGCCGGGCTTTCTGACGCGGCTGTTGGGCACGTTTGGCCGCGCGCTGTTCTTGAGCGCCATCGCCGCTCTGGGAATGGTTCTGTTTCCCACCGGCTTGCGTCGTATGTCAGGGTCTGTGCTGCGCGCACCGTTCGCCAGCGCCGGCATCGGTTGCCTGACGCTGGTCGCCGCGGTCGGGATCAGCGCCGTCTACGCGCTCTCGCTCATTCTGGTTGTGCCGCTGCTGGTGCTGCCGCTGTTCTTGCTGGCCTGGCTGGCGCTGGGCCTGGCGCTACTGGTCGGCTGGGCAGCGTTTGCTCTCCCGGTGGGCGGATGGCTGCTGCGGCGAGCCGGTCTGACGCCCCAGCCGCCGATGGTCCAGGCAGCGGCCGGCGGTCTGATCCTGGGGCTGGCCGTGATGATCTGGGACCTGCTGTGGTTTACCGGCTGGATCGGGTTCCTGCTCTCGACCATCATCAGCGCGATCGGGTTGGGTGCAGTGATCTTAACCCGGCTGGGAACGCGGCCGTACCCGCACAGCGCCCCCGAGGATGTGCCATCGCCCGTTGCCTGAGTGGGGCGCGGAGGGCATCTGGTACAGCCCGGCGAAACCGACTATCCCTCATAAACCGCGATCATGCTCAGCAGGATCTGGCGTGTGAAAGTATTGACCCGGCGGAGGATATCGTTCCAGTCCAGCGCGGCGCGCCCCGCATTGGTCTCTGCCATTTGCAGCACGGCTTCGAGCAAGAAATCGCTGAAGTACAAATAGCCCCGCAACGCCATGGCCAGCGACAGATTCTCGCCGCGAAGCACGCGTCCATAGACGGTGCCGATCTCGCGCGCCATCAATAGCCCCGTGTCGTCTTCAGGCGCCGTCAGGTGTCGGATCAGGCCGTCCATGAGCCGCAACCCGTGCTGACGCATGGCCTCGCGGCCCGCCTCGCTCAGTTGTTGATACCACGCCTCTTCGCTCAGCTTGTGGCGGTCGGCGATCTCCAGCCGGGTGCGGCCGAGCGCGCTCTGAACTACGAGTTGGGCCTCGTGCGCGTGCGGATGGGGCGGGTGCCTGATGAGCCACTCCTTGAGGTCAGAGCGGCGGAAGCGCCGGTGGCCGCCGGGAGTGCGGCGAAACGGCAGATCGCCGCGCTCTGCCCAGTTGCGGATGGTGGCGGGATGGACACCGATGATCTTCGCCGCTTCGCCCAGGCTGACCCATTCGGATGACGACCGCATGATCGGCGCTCCAATTCTGACGGCCGGCTGACGCGCAAGTTTACCTGCAATTGTAGAGGATTCGCCTCAGCCGGCACCAGTCGAGTTTATCCCCCGTTTCACAGCATATCGACCGGATCGATATCGACGAACCAGCCCTCAGCGATGTCCAGTTCGGCCAGGATCGCTGCCGGATCCGGGCTGCGCAGGATGAGATGCCAGCGGAAGAAATCGGCCCGTTTGGCGAAGAAGCAGGGCGTTGGCCCGATGATCTCGCTGGCGCTGAAGTGACCGTCGGCGAGAATGCGCTGCAAGGTCTGCGCGGCGCGGCGCGCTTCGCGTTCGGCGCGCGCCGGGCTGGTGAACTGAAACAGGATGCGCGCCAGCCGCCGGAACGGGGGATAGGCGTTCTCGCGGCGGAAGGCGATCTCGTGGCGGAAGAACTGCTCGTAGTCGTGGTTCGCCGCCGCACGGATGGCATAGTGATCGGGCAGGTAGCTTTGCAGCACCACGCGCCCGCCCAGCACGCCGCGCCCGGCCCGCCCGGCGACCTGGGTCAGCAGTTGGAAGGTGCGCTCGCCGGCGCGGAAATCCGGCAGGCCCAGCGCCGTATCGGCGGAGATGATGCCTACCAGCGTCACCTGCGGCAGGTCCAGCCCCTTGGCGATCATTTGCGTGCCGATCAGAATATCAGCGTGCCGATCGCTGAAATGCTGAAGGATAAACTCGTGCGCCTCGCGCCCGGTGGCCGTGTCTCGGTCCCAGCGGATCGTCCGCGCCGCAGGGAACTCGGCCCGGACGGCTTCTTCAATCAGCTCGGTGCCCTGCCCAAAGTGTTTGATGCGCGTGCTACCGCAGTCCGGGCAGGTCGTGATGTGTTCTTGCGTGTGGCCGCAGTAGTGGCAGATCAGCGCGTGGCGCGGGCCGTGATAGGTCAGGGGCGTGTTGCAGCGCGGGCAGAGCGCGATGTATCCGCAGTCGCGGCACATGATAAAGGTGGCCGTTCCACGCCGGTTGAGGAACAGGAT
>DYEN01000417.1 GCA_020725705.1 Anaerolinea sp. | reverse complement strand
GGGTGCTGCGAAGGCGATACATGCGCGGGCGCGGAATGGACCAGGGAGCTGTGCGGTCGAACGGCGACACGCCCAGTAGCCCGCACCGGAGACGCCACCGTTATCAGGGCAGCGGGTATCGACTCGTCCGGGTCCGTACCCCAATGAGTGAAGCTGGCTCTCCCCCCAAAATCTGCGTTCACCGTGGATTTTTTGTTTTCCGGGGCCGGTCGGCTTAAGCAAGGTGGCACCACGGGATCCCCTTCTCGTCCTTGATCGCGAAGGGGATTTTTGTTTGCCGTCCGACGCAGCTATCCGGAGCGAGCGCACTCATGGCACTTTCAACACAGACCGTTCATTCATCTCCCACGCGGCAAGCCCGCGCGCAGGTCACGCCCGATCGCGACACCGTCCGCCGCCTGTTCGAGCAGGGCGATCTGGTCCCGGTGTATCGCACGCTGCTGGCGGACCTGGAGACACCGGTGTCCGTCTTCCTCAAGCTGACCCGCGCTAACCCGGTGTCCTTTCTGCTGGAGAGCGTCGAAGGTGGCGAGCAGATCGGGCGCTACTCGTTTCTCGGCGTCAACCCGAAGGGCCTTCTGACCGTCAAGGACGGCGCGGTCCGCGTCACGCGCAACGGGCAGACCGCCGAGCGCGTGCTGGGGCCGGGCGAGGACGCGCTGCACGCCATCGCGCGCGAGTTCGAGCGTGTCCACCCGGTCAAGCTGGATGGGCTGCCGCGCTTTGTGGGCGGGGCGGTCGGCTATCTGGCCTACGACATTGTACGTGCCATCGAAGACCTGCCCGCCACCGCTACCGACGACCTGGGCCTGCCGGATGCCGCTTTTCTGCTGGCCGACACGCTGGTGATCTTCGACCACGTCAAGCATCAGTTGATCCTGCTGGCGAACGCGCACAACACGGGCGATCCCGACGCGGCCTATGACGACGCGCTGGCGCGCATCGACGCGATCGACGCGCTGCTGCGCCAGCCGCTCCAAGCGCAGCCTGAAGTGCCCGCCGCGCCCGGCCCCGGCAGCGAGCTGCGCTCGAACATGACGCGCGAGCACTTTGAGGATATGGTGCGCGCCGCCAAGGAGTACATCGCCGCCGGCGACGCCTTCCAGATTGTGCTTTCGCAGCGTTTCAGCCGCACCACCACCGCCCAGCCCTTCACCATCTACCGCGCTCTGCGCGCGCTCAACCCATCGCCCTATATGTTCTTCCTGCACTTTGGCGACGACCTGAGCCTGATCGGTGCCTCGCCGGAGATGATGGTTCGCCTGGAAGATGGCGTCGCGACGGTGCGCCCCATCGCCGGGACGCGCCCACGCGGCGCGACCGAGGCCGAAGACGCGGCGCTGGCTGCCGAACTGCTGGCCGACGAGAAAGAGCGCGCCGAGCACGTCATGCTGGTGGACCTGGG
>DYEN01000416.1 GCA_020725705.1 Anaerolinea sp. | reverse complement strand
GCTCAGCAGGCGGCCTGGGTGGCCGACGCAGTGCGCCTGTCGCGCAGCAGTGGCCGCGTGCGGCTGGTGATCATCTGGAACATGGACTTCACCTACTACGGCGATGACCCGATGGCCGGGTACGCGCTGGTCCGGCCAGGCGGGGCCTGCCCGGCATGCGACGCGCTGGCCCGCCTGCGCTAACGCGCTCGCGTTTTCGGGGGCGACGGCGCCCGCCGGATGATGTACACTAGACCGGGGTTGCTTCGTGCGAGGCGACCCCGGTTGCGCGCTGAATGGTATTATGTTGCACAAGCTGCGTGAAGAACTGGCCGCATGAACACACCCCCTGATCCGATCTTGCCCAGGCACGACGCCCGGCTGATCCCCCGCCCGCCCAGGCGCCCACAAGCTGCCGGAACCGCGGCGCCGATCTCGCCGTCGCCCGTCCGTCCCCAGTTCCCGGCGGACGATCCTGACAATCCACGCCCATCCCTGCCGCGACGGCGCACCCCGCGCTTCGGGTGCGGCATACCCGCGCTGGCCATCGGCGCGATCACGCTCTCCCTGGTGTTGGTGGCCCTGTTCCTGCCGCCGCTGGCATTCCACCAGGTGATCCGCGACGCACTGACCGGTGCCGGGCCGCGTCCAACCCGCGATCCCCTCGCCGCACACGGGCTGGTGTTCGAGCCGCTGGCGCCCGACACACCGGTCGAGGCGGGCGGGCTGGCGCTCAGCGTGCCGTCCGGCGAGACGAGCAGAGGCTATCGCGTGCGCGTGGCTGCGCTCGACCCGGCGGACTATCTGGCGGGGGACGTGCCCGAAACCGGCTGGAACTGCGCGCCCGATCTACCTGACGGGCACGCGCTCGCCAGCCGTGTGTATAGCCTGCTGCAAGAAGGTGCGCCGCCCGCCCGGCTGAGTCTGCGGGTCGTGCCGGTCGAAGGGACGGCGCTGGAGCGCGGGCTGGAATTGCGCGTCTGGAATGCCACGCACACGGAGTGGGAGTTTGTGCCGGGCCAGATTCCGGCAGGCGATGGCTCCGGCGCGGTGCTGGTAGAGATGAGCTATCTGCCGCGCTGTGTGGCGCTGTTCCGCGAGCCGCCGTCGGCGCGGATCCTCGGCGTCACGCTCGCGCCGTCCGAGACGTTCGATCCGGCCCGGTTGCCCGAAGGCGCGCGCCTTTATCCGGTGGCGGCTCGCCCCCTGCCGGATGGCCGTCTACAAGCCGTGCTGCCCGCCGGAGTCGAGCCGGGCGGTGTGTATCGCGTGATCCCGGTGGTTCAGAACTTCGACGATCCGGCGGTGATCGATGTGGCGACGGTGCGCGCGCTGCTGGCGGATCCGGCCTTGCGTCAGGAGCACATCCGCGCGGTGGCTGCGTTCGCGCTGCACGAGGAGAACGCGTTCGCCGGCGTGGCGCTTGACTATCGCGGCCTGCCGGTCGAGCTGCGCCCGGCCTTGACCGCGTTCGTGCGCGATCTGGCGGCGCTGCTGCACGCCGGGAATGCAACCCTGACGGTCATCCTGCCCGCACCCGTGTTCGACGCGCCGGGCCGGCGCTGGCTGACCGGCGCGTACGACTGGGGCGCGATCGGCCAGGCGGCGGATCAGGTGGCGATCGCGCTCCCGTATGATCCGGGAGCATGGGAGCCGGGCGGCGCGGTCGAAAGCCTGATCGCCTGGGCGATCGGGCAGGTCAGCCGCAGCGATCTGCTGCTCGAAGTCAGCGCGCTCAGCATTGAGGATCAGGGCGAAGGGTTATTTGCCCCGGTGTCGCCGGGCGAGGTGCTGGCCCGCTGGAGTACAGTCCAGCTCGAACCCGCCGGGCAGGTCGAGGCCGGCCGGCCGGTCATCGCGCAGCTTGCCGGGGTGGGCGGTGTGACGCTGCGCTCCGGCGTGGACGAGGCGATCGCCACGTCCTATCTGGCGCTGGAAGGCCCCGACGGGAGCGAGCTGCGCCGCCTGTGGCTGACCGATGCCGCGGCGCTCCAGGCCCGGCTGGCGCCGGCCGTGCGCGCCAACCTCGGCGGGGTGCTGGTGCGCGATCTGTGGCGGACGGGCACGTTGCCGGGGCTGGCTGAGGTGTTGGCTGCGTACCGTGTCGGGACCGGGGCCGCTCTGGACACATCCGACCTGGTGGTAATGTGGACGGTTCGCTCCGGAGACACCGTAATCGAGCAGAGCGCCACGTCGCCCGGCGCACCCTTCCGCTTTGAGGCGCCGGAGCACTATCCGGCGGTCAGTGTCGAGGCGCGGCTGGACGGGGCCGTGCTGGGCCATGCCGAGCTGACCATCGTGCAGCCGGAGCCTGTCCCCGCGCCCCCGGATGACGATGCTGCTACCACACCCACGCCGGAGCCGGACACGGCGGATTCGTAACGCGGGCCGGGGAGATGAGGCCGATGGAGCTTGAGGACATCCTGTACGGTCGCGTGACGGTCGACGAGCCGGTGCTGGTCGCGTTGCTGGACAGCCGGGCGGTGCAGCGGTTGCGCGGCGTGCTGCAGCATGGCATCACCGGGTTGCTCGGCATCACGCACCCGGTAACGCGCTACGATCATTCGGTCGGCGTGATGTTGCTGGTGCGGCGGCTCGGCGCCCCGCTGGACGAGCAAATCGCGGCGTTGCTGCACGACGTGAGCCACACCGCCTTCAGCCACGTGCTCGACCACGTGCTGGGCGCCGCCGTCGAGCAGAGCTATCACGAGCAGGTCAAGGCGGACTATGTGGCGCGCACGGATCTACCCGACCTGCTCGCCGCGCACGGCTACGACTGGCGGGCCTTCCTGCACGAAGACGGCTATCCTCTGCTGGAGCAGCCCGCCCCGGCGCTGTGTGCGGACCGGCTCGATTACTTCCTGCGTGATTGCTATTACCTGAAGCTGGCCGGGACGGGGGACATCGCGCACGTGCTGGCGCACCTGACCGTGTGGGACGAGCAGATCGTGACGGACGATCTGGACGTGGCGCGCTGGCTGGCCTACACCTATCTGGCGGCGGACGACGCGAGCTGGTCGAACTTCCGCGAAGTGGGGCTGTACGAAGTGACCGCCGAAGCGATCCGGCTGGCGCTGGCCTGCGGTGCGGTCGAGCAGGCGGATTTCTGGGGGACGGACGTCGCGCTGTGGGAGCGTTTGCGCGCGGCTGACGACCCGGCAGTGCGCGCCCAGGTGCGGCTGATCTCGCCGGCGACGCAGTTCGTGTGGGACGACGCCGCGCCCGATTTTACGGTCCGCACCAAGCTGCGCACGCTCGATCCGGCGGTGCTGATCGACGGCTCGGCGCGGTCGCTCTCGGCCCTGGATCCGGCGTTCGCCGTGCACCGCGCCCGCTATCTGGCGCGCAAAGACGGCGCCTGGCCGATGCGCGCTGTTCCGCCACCGGCGGGTCAAGCGGGCGTAGGGTAAGCGTTTGCCGGGGCGGGCGCAGGTTGCGGTACAATGGTCCGGCACTGCGCCTGGGGGACACGCCGCAGTGGGCGGCGAACCGAGGCGGTGTATAATCAGGGTGCTGTGCCGGGGAGTCGTTCGGCAGGCTGTTCCGTCCACCCAAGCAATCGAGGAGGCCAAGCCTTATGCATGCATCTGCTGTTGCCCGCCGCCGCCAGCTTCGGGGGTTTGTGATCGCGTGGCTGGGCATTACGCTGCTGATGGGCGCGCTCACGTTCGCCGGGATCTACTATGCGACCGGACTGGTCAACAACGGTAACAGCGGGGGTGGGGACGACCTGGGGGCGATCCCCTTGCCGCTGGCCGATCTGGGCGGCGAGCGCGCGGCAGAAGACGGCGCGCTGGACCTCTCCGACCTGGATG
>DYEN01000415.1 GCA_020725705.1 Anaerolinea sp. | reverse complement strand
TCGCTCAGGGCCGGGCGATCTCCCTCGGCCACGATCGCGGCGATCTGTTTGCCCGCGTCGATGTCGCGCTGGGTGGGGATGTGCCCGATGGTCGCGTAGCCGGGTACCCACCCCGCCGAATCGTAGAACGCGTAGCGGTCGCCGTAGGACGACTCCAGGCCCAGCGCACGGGCGAGGGGTCCGAAGACCGGCCCTTCGGTCGGCAGGTGCAGCACGGACACGCCGTACCACAGGTACAGCAGGGGGACGGCGACGGCTGCCGCAGCCAGCCGCGCCGCGCGCCGCGCCTCGATCCATGCCCGCAGCCGGGCCAGCCGCGCCGCGAAGGGGTGATCGCCGGGGATTGTCCAGCCGCCGCGCAGGGTGCGCGCCGCCGCGATCCCGCTCAGCACGCAGGTCGCCGCGATAGCCGTGGCAAAGTAACTGTCGCCCGCGCCCCATTTGCCAGAAAGCGCGCCGTTCGCCACCGCCAGCACCCACCACACGCTGTAGAGCGAGAGCCGCGCGAAATACAGCTCGTAGAGCGCCAGCAGCGCCGCCAGCAGGATCAGCGGGGCGTGCAGGCGGAACCACTGGCGGTACAGGTCGAGCGCCTGCTGCGGCATAAACTCGTTGACGTTGGCCGCGATGATGTGCAGCGTCCACTGCCCGCCGGTCGCCCGGTCGATCCAGATGAAGATCGCGCCCGCCACCGCCGCGAAGGCCGCGCCCCAGGCCAGGGCGCGGCGCGGGCTGCGCAGCATCAGCCAGGCGAAGACGGCGACGCAGGTCGCCACGGCGAGCTGCTTGGTGTAGCCTGCTGCCAGCAGCAGCGCCAGCCCGATCACCATCCGCCGCCGGGTGGGGTAGCGGTGCTCCGGCAGGCCCGCCAGGGCGACGACCGCCAGAGTCTCGAACATCACCATCGTCATGTGCTGGCGGAACAGCGGCCCCACGTGGTAGACCGTGTTCGACGCCAGGAACGCCAGTCCGGACAGCACCGCGATCGCCTGCTGGCGCTCTGCCCGCCAGACGGCATAGCCGATCGCGCCCGCGGTGACGAGTGTGCTCAGAAAGCCCACCAGTCGCCCGTACCAGTAGGCCGGGCCGAACAACCAGGCGAACGGAATGAGCAGAACGTGGTAGAGCGGCGGGTAGTTGCTGGCGTAGAAGGGGTACACCTCGGCGTCGCGGTACGGCCAGCGCCCCTCGCTGAGCATAACCGTATCGACCAGCTCGAAGCCCTCGCCCTGGTCGTAGTCGAACGGGAAGCGCATCAGCCCGGCGGCGTAGGCGACGTAGACCAGGAAGTACGCGATCATGACCGCCAGCGCCAGCGCGAGCAGCGCGCGCCCGGCGAGCGGGGCGATCGAGCGGGGCGGCGGGGCGGGCTGTGTCTGCGTCTCGATCATGGCGCGCGACAGATTACGCGGGGCGGTCGCCCAGGGGCAGCAGCGTCAGACCGAGCAGGGCGCTCAGGGCGCCCAGCACAACCCCGGCTTCCTGTACCAGGCCAAACCCGCCCGAGTCCGCGTCCAGCACTTCGGCAGCCAGCATGGCTGCGATCGCCGCCAGCCCGGCGAGGATCATCAGCGCCCCCAGCAGCCGTTTGGTGAAGGTGAAGTCGTCGTCCAGCCAGCGCCACATAGCCTGTGCCCTCCCTGCGCCAGTATACGGTAACCCGCACGCGCCCGCCTTGCAACCCCCGCGCCGCGTTGTGCGTATAGCATAGTGAATAACCCGGCAGACGATGCCCTGGGCGGCCAGGGTTTGCAGCCAAAACAGTTCGTGCAGGAGCGCAATGATGGATGACTTGAATCGCACGCCAGACGAACCCGACGCCACCGATCCCGCGGCCCCCGCGGACAGCGGCGCAAGCAACGAAGCCGTCCCGGTGCCGCCGCGCCTGCGCGCGGCCATGAAGCAGCTTGAGCAGCGGGTAGACGAGGTCGACGCCGTCGTACGCGAATATGAGCAGCGTTATTATGGGACGCGCGAGGAACCGGCGATTGAGGCGCCGGCTCCGGCCCGCAAGCCGGCCAAGGCCAGGCGGTGGGATGTGGACGCCAACGAGCGGCGTTGGGCAGCGCTGGCCCACGCCAGCACGCTGCTGACGGCGGCGGTTGCGCTGCCGAGCTTTGGCGCGGGCACGCTGGTGACGATCTTCATCCCGCTGCTGATCTACCTGGCCTTCCGCAACCGCTCGGACTATGTGGCGTTTCACGCGCTCCAGGCATTCACGATCCAGCTAGTCGGCACGGTTGGCTGGTTCACGCTGTTGCTGGTCGGCGGCATCGCCTGGGGGCTGATGCTGTTGGTGTCGCTGGTGCTGATTTTGTTGGTGGTAGGGGCGGTGCTGTTCCCGATGATCCTGCTGCTGGGCGCGCTGGCGTTTGTGGCGTCGTTCGCGCTGCCGCTGGGTATGATCATCTACTCGCTGATCGCCACCATCGAGACCTGGAACGGGCACGACTACCGCTACCCGTACATCGCGCGCTGGGTCGAGCGCCAGCTCGTCGGCGCCGTCTGATCGCCCGCCGCGCACCCCCGTTTGCGCACCCCTGCCGCGCCCTCGATTTTCGCGATCGAGGGCGCGTTGTCTTGCCGGAACCGTCGGGTGTGTGTTACTCTTTTCCGCACGCTAATCCACGTTCCCGAACCAACAGCTTCGCAGGCGCGGACCACCGCGCCTGCACTGATACCACATAGGGGGTTGCCCGTATGTTGAAGACACATCAGTGTGGCGAGCTGCGTCTCGAACACGCCGGCCAGCAGGTCACTCTCGCCGGATGGGTGCACCGCTGGCGCGACCACGCCGGTCTGGTCTTCCTGGACCTGCGCGACCGTTCCGGGATCATGCAGTTGAAGGTCGATCAGGCGTCCGCGCCTCAAGCACACGCCCTGGCGCGCGACGTGCGCTCCGAGTGGGTGATCCAGGCGACGGGTACGGTCGTGGCCCGGCCCGCGGGTATGGTTAATCCGGACCTGCCGACCGGCGAAGTCGAGCTGGAAGTCAGCGCGCTGACCGTCCTCAACCGGGCCAAGACACCCCCCTTCTACATCAACAAGGACGAAAACGTCGACGAGACGCTGCGCATGCGCTACCGCTATCTGGACCTGCGCCGCCCGTCGATGCAGCGCAACCTGATCCTGCGGCACAACGTGATCCGCTTCATTCGCAACTATCTGTCGGATCGCGGCTTCATCGAGATCGAGACGCCGATCCTGTTCAAGACCACCCCCGAAGGCGCGCGCGACTATCTGGTGCCCAGCCGCATCCACCCCGGCAAGTTCTTCGCGCTGCCGCAAAGCCCCCAGCAGCTCAAGCAGCTTCTGATGGTGGCGGGCTACGAGCGCTACTTTCAGATCGCACGCTGCTTCCGCGACGAGGACCAGCGCGGCGACCGCCAGCCGGAGTTCACTCAGCTTGACCTGGAGATGAGCTTCGTCGAGCGCGAGGACGTCATGAACCTGATCGAGGACATGATGATCCGCATCGTCGAAGAGCTGACCGACCTCGAGCTGGTGACCAGGCCTTTCCCGCGCCTGAGCCATGATGAGGTGCTGCGCCGCTTCGGGACCGACAAGCCCGATCTGCGCTATGGGATGGAGATCGTGGACTTGAGTGATATCGCCGGAGCGTCCGGGTTCCGCGTGTTTGCGGACACGGTCGCGGCGGGGAACCCGGTCCGTGCCATCGCCGCGCCGGGCTGCGCGAGCTACAGCCGCAAGCAGATGGACGAGCTTGCGGCGCTGGCGCAGAGCGCGGGCGCCAAAGGGTTGGCGTGGATGGCCGTCGAGCCGGGCGAGGAAGGGCCGGTTCGCTCGCCGATCGCCAAGTACTTCAGCGCGGAACAGCTTCAGGCGATAGTCGAGCGTGTGGGTGCCGCGCCCGGCGACCTGATTCTCTTCGCGGCGGACACGGCGCCGGTTGTCTGCGCCGTGCTCGACACGCTGCGCCGGACGTTGGCCAGCCGTCTGGGGTTGGCCGATCCCAAGAAGATTGCATTCTGCTGGATTATCGACTTTCCGCTGTTCGAGTGGAACGCCGACGAGCAGCGTTGGGACCCCAGCCACCACCTGTTCACCGCGCCGATGTGGGAAGACGTCGCGCTGCTGGATACCGATCCCGGCAAGGCGCGCGGCCAGCAGTACGACCTGGCGTGCAACGGCTATGAGATCGCGGGGGGCAGCATCCGAATCCACGACCGCGCCATCCAGGAGAAGATCTTCGGGCTGATCGGGCTGGATGTGGAAGACGCCAAGCAGCGCTTCGGCCACATGCTGGAAGCGTTCGAGTATGGCACACCGCCGCATGGGGGCATCGCGCCCGGTATCGACCGCCTGGTGATGCTGCTGGCGGGGGAGCCGAATATCCGCGAGGTGATCGCCTTCCCGAAGACGCAGCAGGCCGCCGACCTGATGGCCGGGGCGCCATCTGAGGTCGATCCGCAACAGCTTGCAGAGCTGCACATTTGCATCGTCGACAGCCCCCGCGGCTAGCAGCCCGCCGCTCAAATTGGGCGAGATCTCTGGCCAGGGTATACTCAGCCCAGGACAGGTCACATACGAGGAGCGACCACCATGACCGACGAGCAGTCGAGTATCCGGGCCGTAGACAGCCTCTCGGCGAATGAGTTCGCGGTGGAGCTGGAAGGCGAGGTGGTGAGCGGGGTGTTCGGCGTGAGCGGCCTGTGCAGCCTCGCGCTGGGCGCGGACGGCCAGCGGACCCGCCCCCCGCTCATGATCAGCAAGATGGTTCAGCGCGATCCGAACCTGCCGGCCAATCGCTGGGTGCGCGAGACGCTGGCGAACCCCGGCGGGCGTGTCACGCGCACGCTGGCGGTTGTGGCGCTGGATGAGGGTGAGGAAACCCGCCGCTGGGTCTACCGCGACGCCTGGCTCAGCCAGATCAGCTATTCGGATTTCGACAGTGCCAGCGAGGTGCTGATCGAGGAACGCTGGACGCTCCACTACGGGAGCGTCGAGGAGATCTGGGCAGACGCGTGAGGGGGTGCGTCCGGCGCCGTTAGCCGAGCTTGAACAGCAGGACAAAGAGCGCGCCAAAAGCGCCCAGCTCGGCTAGGCCGATCCCGGTCGCAACCGCAACGGCCTGCAAGCCCGGCACTTTGTTCATGCCGTGCCCGTTGTAGCGATCCCAGGTCTCGGTGCCCAGCAGCATGCTGATCGGCAGCGCGACGACCACCCCAGACAGCGCGATCAGCGGCCCGGCGGTGTGTTCGTTGAGGGTTTGCGCGGCGGTGTAAAAGAGCGCGAAAAAGGCGGCGAAGATCAGCAGGCCAAGCTGCACCGCGCAGCCGGCGCGACGGCGCAGGTCGGTGAGATATGGCGCGTCGTCAAAATAAGGCACGGCCATCACCAGCCACGAGCCGAGGGCCAGGGTGCTGATGAAGGCGCTGATGGTCACCCCCAGCCAGGCGAATCCGCTCATATCGGAGTGAGCTTTCTGTTCTAATGCGCTCCCGTTTGGTTGGGGGCGCGGCGAGTCTGTGTAGTATACACGGCAGCGCGCGAAAGTGTTCGAATTGATCCCTGCCGCTGGCGGCGCGAGGGTGTGCAGTAGCCGCGCAGCCGGTTTTGGTGGTATGATGGAGCGCGTGCGGCAGGCATGGCAGGAGGCAAAATCTTTTAAGAATGGCGACCAATGCGACGACCTGGTTTTATGCAGAGCCGGAGCACAGCGGGTACCTGTTGGAAGAACGTGTCAACCACACCTTCTGGGCGCACCGCATCGCGGACGTGTACTTTGATTGCGTCAGCGCCGAGCCGCCCTTCAAAATGGTGGGTGTCTGGCGCGGCCAGCCGCTGACGATTGAGTGGGTTCCCAAAGATTACTTTACGCTGACGACTACACCCGGCCCCAACACGGACCAATTGCTGGTGGGCATTCAGGAAATTCTCGGCTTTTTGCCGGCGGTGTCATACATCCAGCCGGACGGCCAGCAAGTGACGCACTGGTATTTTTCCAATGTGCACGAGCGCTTGCAGGCGATTCAGGGTAACCCGAATTACCAGGGCATCAAGCGGTACACCAAATGAACGAGAACAGAACGGGCTCAGCGAAAGGTCGCAGCCGATGACGGACAAGTCACCGGCGCTGGCGTATGACCTGGCGCGCGATGTGCGCGCGCTGGGCGCGATGGCCGCCAACCTGACGCCGTATCTCTACGAAAAAGAGTTGTACGGCTATCTCTCCGGCGATCTCCCGCGCTTGACGGTCGGCGGGCTGCTGATGCGCTTATATCGCCTGGAGCGCCTGCGCGACCACCTCTCGCCCGAACAGCAGAACATCGTGCAGGACGCGCGCATCAACTTCGAGGCGGAGCAGTCCGAATGGAGCGTGCATTACGAGATGAAGCTCCAGCAGGAACTCGAAGCGCGGCTCAACGCGCTCCAAAGCTACCTTGAGGAATGCCGCGAAAAACGGGCGTCTTGCGCCGAAGATTACCCGGTTCAAGCGGAGAAGCGCCTGATTATCGAGCATCTGCGCCGCGAGGCGGCCAGGCTCGACGTCCTCACCCCCGAGCATCAGACCCGGTTGCGCCAGCTCGACACGCAGCTTCGCCGCCTGCTGACGGACGGGCCGTTCATCACCGATCCGCTGTTGCAAGAGGTCTACCCGCGCGACGAGTTCTGGTGGATGTACGGCACTGTGGCGCCTTGAGGGCAGCAAAGAGCAGCAAAAGACAGCGAAGAACAGTAGAGAGCGGCAAATAGGAAATAAAAGCAGCGAGGAGCCGTCACATGCCCTGGCTGCTTTTCTGCTGCTTCTAGCGGCTTTGCGCTGCTTTTCGCTTCATCACCACCCGTGCTCCAGGCGCGTGATGAGGCGCTCCGGCAGGTCGAGCTTGCGCATTTTTTCCTGCGTGACGTGGATCGGGTAGGGCACGCGGCGGTGCTCGAACACGCCTTCTTCGACATGCAGCACGCCGTAAGCCGCGTCTTTGTTGGAATCGCGCGGCTGTCCGACGCTGCCGGGGTTGATGATCAGCCGGTGGCCGTTGAGGTGTTTGGCTTCGCGGTAGATCGGCTGGATCGCTTCAGTATCGCCACGGTCGTCGGTGAGCTGGAAGATGACCGGCGTATGCGTATGGCCGACCAGACAGTAGGGTGTTTCGAAGTGCGGGAAGTTCAGCGCAGCAATCAACGGGTCGAGGATATATTCCCACACCGGCTCGCGCGGGCTGCCGTGGGCCAGGGTATAGTCTCCGAGCACGAAGGTCGTGGGCAGCGCTTCGAGATAGGCTTTGTTTTCGGGGGTCAGCGTGTCGCGGGTCCAGGTGACGGCGCGCCGGGCATCGGCGTTGAAGGTGCGAATATCGAGCCGGTCCAGCGCCGCCCAGTCGTGGTTGCCGGCCAGGCAGAGATGAGGCAGGCTGCGCAGCAGGTCGCAGCACTCATTCGGATCCGGCCCATATCCCACCACATCCCCCAGGCACCAGACGTAATCCCAATCGCCCTTGGCGTCTTCCATGACTGTCTCGAAGGCGGCCAGGTTGGCGTGAATGTCGGAGATGACC
>DYEN01000414.1 GCA_020725705.1 Anaerolinea sp. | reverse complement strand
GCGGTGCGCGCGGCGGATACCTTCGGGGCGACCGACGCGCTGCCGGCCTATCTGCGCGTTGTGGGCGAGGTGCGCATGGGCGCGCGGGCGTCGGTGGCGCTCCGGACGGGGGAAGCGGTCCTCATTCACACCGGTGGGATGCTTCCCGACGCGGCGGATGCCGTGGTGATGGTCGAGCACACGCAGGAATTCGTGCCGGGCGAGATCGAGGTTTTGCGCCCGGTCGCGCCTGGGGAGAACGTCGTGCAGATCGGGGAGGACGTGATGACCGGCGCGGTCATCCTGCCAGCCGGGCACCGCGTTATGCCGCAAGACATCGGCGGGTTGCTGGCCGTTGGTGTGGCCGGCGATGTGCCGGTGATGCGCCGTCCGCGCGTGCACATCTTCTCGACCGGGGACGAGCTGGTGCCGCCCGAAACCGGCACACTGGGGCCAGGGCAGATCCGTGACATCAACAGCGGGACTATCGGCGCGCTTTGCCACCGGGCCGGGGCCGAGGTGATCTACGGCGGCATCATTCCTGACCGGCCAGGTGCGCTGCTCGCCGCGCTCGAAACGGCGCTTCCGCAGGCCGATCTGCTGGTTGTGACGGCGGGCAGCAGCGTCAGCGTGCGCGATCTGACCGCGGACGCGATCGACCGACTGGGCGAGCCGGGGGTGCTGGTTCACGGTGTTGCAGCGCGCCCCGGCAAGCCGACGATTCTGGGCGTGGCAGGTGGCAAACCGGCGATTGGGCTGCCGGGAAACCCCGTCTCGGCGTTTGTGATGTTCACGCTGTTTGGCCTGCCGGCGATTGCACATTTGCTCGGCGCTACCGCTGGGCTTGAGATCACGGTCCCGGCGCGTGTGAGCCGCAACATTCCGTCTAGCGCCGGGCGCGAGGATTATGTCCCGGTGCGTCTGGTGCAGCGCGACGGCGAGCAATGGGCCGAGCCGGTGCTTGGCAAGAGCAACCTGATTTTCACCCTGATCGGCGCGGACGGGCTGCTGCGTGTCGCGCTGGACGCAACCGGCCTGCGGGAAGGGGCATGGGGAGAGGTGGTCCTGTTCGTATGACGGAGCCGGAAGATCGCGCGATCTATCTGGAAGATGTCCCGATGGCCGAGGCACAGCGGCGCCTGCAAACGGCGCTGGAGTCGGCGGGGCGGTGGGAGCCGCTGTCGGGCGAGACGGTGGCCCTCGATGATGCGCTTGGCCGGGTGACCGCGGCGCCGATCTACGCGCGCATCAGCTCGCCGCACTACCACGCCGCAGCAATGGACGGCTACGCTGTGCGAGCCGCCGACACACTCGGCGCGACCGAGACGCGGCCCGTTGTCTTGCGGTTGGAGAGCCAGGCAATGCCGGTGAACACCGGCGCGATCCTGCCGCCCGGCACCAACGCCGTGATCATGATCGAGCAGACGCAGCCGCTCGGCGACGATGCGATTGAGATCCGCGCGCCGGCCGCTCCCTGGCAGCATGTGCGCATGATGGGCGAGGACATGGTCGCCACCGAGCTGATCCTGCCGGCCAATCACCGGCTGCGGCCGCAAGACCTGGGCGCCATTGCCGGCTGCGGGCACACGGAGGTATGGGTGCGGCGGCGGCCCTGTGTCGCCTTGCTGCCGACCGGGTCGGAGCTGGTGCCACCCGGCGCCGCGCCTGAGCCGGGCCAGGTGATCGAGTACAATAGCCTGGTGCTGGGCGCGCAGATTCGCGAGGAAGGGGGCGAGTTCTCGCGCTGGGCCGCGCTGCCGGACGACGCGGACGCGATCCGCGAAGCGATCGAAAGGGCGGCTGCCGGGCACGATCTGGTGCTGGTTCTGTCGGGGTCGTCTGCCGGATCGCGTGACTTCACGGCGCGCGCGGTCGAGGCATGCGGGACGCTGTTGGTGCACGGGATCGCGGTCCGGCCCGGACACCCCGTGATCATGGGCATGGTCAATGGAGTTCCGGTGATCGGCGTGCCGGGCTATCCGGTATCGGCGGCGCTGACCGGCGAGTTGTTCGTGCGTCCGCTGCTGCGGCGGTGGTCGGGGCAGGCACCCCCCGGCTACGAGCGCATCACCGGACGCTTGACGCGCAAGCTGAGTTCGCCGGCGGGCGATGACGACTACGTGCGCGTGACGGTCGCACAGGTCGGAGACCGGACGCTGATCACACCGCTGGCGCGGGGTGCGGGGGTGATCACCTCGCTGGTGCGGGCGGATGCGCTGCTGCATATCCCGCGCTTCAGCGAAGGGCTAAATGTTGGCGACGAGGTGGAGGCTCTGCTGCTCAGACCTCGCGAAGTGCTTGCTCGCACGGTGCTGGCCGTGGGCAGCCACGACCCGATGCTCGATCTGCTGGGGCAGTATGTGGCCAGCCGCTATCCCGGCTGGCGGCTGGCGTCGGCCAACGTGGGCAGCCT
>DYEN01000030.1 GCA_020725705.1 Anaerolinea sp. | reverse complement strand
TGGCCGACGTCCGGTCGAGCGGCACCTGCATATAGTCGAGCCAGTCCAGCACCCCCTCTGCGGACGCGACGGTCTGCGGATCGACCAGGTTGGCGTCGCCAAAAAGCGTGTTGGTCGGATGGTGGTCAAGATTCACCAAGGGCCGCCCGGTCCGCAGCGCCGCCTGCCCGACCGCGCCCATCCGGCGCACGTCGCCGCAGTCGACCGCGATGCATACGTCGACCTCAACCGTATCCAGCGCGGCGTGCACTGCATCCGCGCCGGGCAGAAAGCGCAGCCCGGCCGGCACGCCGTCGTCGACGGCGCACGTCACCGTTTTGCCCTGTCCGCGCAGGGCGTGCGCCAGCCCAAGCATCGAGCCAATCGCGTCGCCGTCGGGGCTGATGTGCGTCACGATCAGCACCCGCCCAGCGGGCGCCACCAGCGTGCTGGCCTCAGCCCAGTCCAATTTCATCGTCGGCTTCGTCCTCGTTGGCCTCGTCCGTGCCGCCCGGTTCCGCCAGCGGGGGCAGATCCAGCGACTCCAGCAGACTGTCGATGCGCTCGCCGCGCTCCATCGCCACATCCCAGTGGAAATGCAGCACGGGCACGTTGCGCAGGCGCACACGCTGGGCCAGCTCGCGCCGCAGGTAGCCGCTGGCCCGCGCCAGCCCGGCCATCACCTCGGCCTGGTCGTGGAGCGAATAGACGTACACATCCGCGTATTCAAACTCACGATCGACCCGCACATCGGTCACGGTGACGCTTTCGAGCGCCGGGTCGGTTACCTGTGTCATCAGCAGTGTGCTGAGAATATTGCGGATCAGATGTGCGACCCGCTCTTGCTTGATTGTCATGACGTCATCCCTTTACGTTGGGCGTGCTACCTCAGAATCTACATCGCGCTCAGAGGGCTGCCAAAGCGTCCAGCAGCGCGCCGCGTGTAGTATACCGCGGCACCCAACCCGCCTCACGCAACCGGGACGTGTCCAGCACGCCGCCACCATACAGCGCCCGCAGCGCATCCGCCGAGGGTGCACCACCGCCCCGGTACTGCGCCAGCCAGGCACGCAGCAAAAGCAGGCCGAGCGGGGCGCATGCACCCGCACGTCCGACGACCTGAGCCACCGCGTGCAGCGGTAGAGGCTCCGCGTCGCCCGCGTTATACACGCCCGCTAGCTCGTCCCGCAGCGCCAGACGCACCGCCGCGACCAGGTCGTCGGGATGGAGCGCCTGAAAGAGCTGCTCGCCCCGGCCGCAGGCGATCACCGGAGCACGCTGCCACCAGCGCACCAGCCGCATCGCTCCAGGGCCGCACAGCCACGCGACACGAAACTGCACCAGCACCCCGGACGGCCACCGCGCGGCGACCGCGTCCAGGTAATCGGCGATCTGTGCCTGCGCCCGCACCAGCGAACCGGCACCGTGCCCGCGAATGCGATCCCCCTCGTGGTGCGCGGTGCCGCATGGGCCGCCGTACACCGCCCCGCTGAGAATCACCACCAGCCGCCGGACGTTCGCCGCCTGCGCCAGGTCGACCAGCCGCTTCGTCCGGTCGACCAGCACGCGCTCCGGCGCGCGGCGCGAACCGTCCGCCCCGCCGTCGAGGCTCGCCGGGTGCACGATCGCATCCATCCCGGCCACCAGCCCGCCGGCTTCCGGCTGGTCAAGCGCGACGCGGACAAAGCGCAGCCCCGGAATTGCCGGACGCAGCGGGCGCTCGTCCAGGCCGGTCAGCGCCGTCACCGCCGGGTCATCGAGCAGGCGCTGCGCCAGCAGCCGCCCTGCCCCACCCGCAACACCGGTGATCAAGAGACGCATGGGAGCCAGACAACATGCGAGCCAGGAGACCCATTCGCCCCTGGCTCGCGTCGGAATGCTGTGGACAGGCCGGGCATCGCTCTCTCAGTTAACGCGCTCGCGCACGTAGAACTCGATCCGGTCGCCCTCTTCGAACGCATCGAAATTCGACAGGCGGATGCCGCATTCAAAGCCGGTGCGGACCTCGCGCACGTCTTCGTCAAACCGCTTCAGACTGCTGACGTTGGCGCTCTCGACGATCACCTCGCCACCGCGCACCACACGCGCCTTGGCGTTGCGCCGCGCCGTGCCTTCCACGATGTATGACCCGGCGATATTGCCCACACGCGGCACGCGGATCACCCGGCGCACCTCGGCCACACCGACCGTCTTCTCTTCGTAGACCGGCTCCAACATACCCTTGAGGGCCAGCTCCACACTCTCGATCAGCTTGTAGATCACATTGTAGGTGCGGATCTCAACCCCCATCGACTCGGCCAGGCGCTGGGCCGCTGCGTCCGCCTCGACGTTGAAGCCGATGATGATCGCGTCCGAGGCGCTCGCCAGGTTCACGTCGCTCTCGGTGATCTCGCCCACCTCGGCGTGTAGAATGCGGACCGTGAAGTCGCCTTCCTTGATGTTCTTCAGCGAGTTCACCACCGGTTCCAGCGAGCCGTCGACGTCCACCTTGACGATCAGCAGTAGTTCTTTGGACTCACCCGCCTGCAAGCGGCTGAAGATATCGTCTAGGCTGATGGTTGGCCGCTGCGCTTCAGCGGCGCGCGCCGCGCGGCGCTCGGTCACAATCGCCCGCGCCTCTTTGACGCTCTTGACCACGCTGAACATATCGCCCGCGTGCGGCGGCTCGTCAAGGCCCATGACGGTCACCGGCTGGGACGGCCCGGCTTCCTTGATCGGCTTGCCCGACTGATCGAACATCCCCTTGATCCGCCCGGATGCCAGCCCGGCGACGACCACATCGCCGGTGCGAAGCGTCCCGTTTTGGACAAGCAGCGTCGCCACCGGGCCACGCCCGCTCTCCATGCGCCCTTCGAGCACGGTGCCCGCCGCCTCGCGATCCGGGTTGGCGAGGATCTCCGTCTCGTCGGCCACCAGCAGAATCGCCTCAAGCAGATCGTCGATCCCCTGCCGCGTGACAGCGCTGACCGGCACCACCAGCGTATCGCCGCCCCACTCGTCGGTTTTGAGATCGAGATCGGCGAGCTGTTGTTTGACGCGCTCCGGGTTGGCGTTCGGGCGGTCGATCTTGTTCAGCGCGACGACAATCGGCACACCGGCTGCGCGGGCGTGGGCCAACGCCTCGCGCGTGGTCGGCATCACCCCGTCGTCGGCGGCGACCACCAGCACGGCGATGTCCGCGCCCTGCGCCCCGCGCGAGCGCATCGCAGTAAATGCCTCGTGGCCCGGCGTATCTAGGAAAGTGATCACGCGGCCATCTTTCTCGACCTGGTAGGCGCCGATGTGCTGGGTGATCCC
>DYEN01000413.1 GCA_020725705.1 Anaerolinea sp. | reverse complement strand
CACACGGCATCCTGGTGACGTTCGATGAAGCCTGACACACCCGCCGAATCGATCACGCTCAACGCCCCGCCGCGCGCGCTGTTCGACGCCTTCACGGCTGCGTTTCCTGGCCGCGCGCCGGAGATCATCGCCCGCGCCCCGGGCCGGATCAACCTGCTCGGCGGGCACGTCGATATTCAGGACGGGCTGGTGATCAACATCGCCATCGACCGCGGGATCTGGCTGGCCGCGGCGCGCGGGCAGCCCGGCATCGTCCGGCTCTACGCCAGCGACCTGGGCGAATCCGTCACGCTGCGCCTGGCCGATCTGGACACCCGCGCTGACGCCGACGGCCACGATCTGCCGCGCTGGGCGCGCTACCCGGCGGGTGTGGCCTGGGCACTGGCCCGGTTCGGCGTGCCCATCGCCGGGATGGACGCGGCCTTTCTGGGCAGCCTAGCGATGCGCGCCGGGCTAAGCTCGTCGGCTGCCGTCGAGATGGCTTTCGCCGTCGCCTGGCAGGAGTTGGGCGGCTGGGCGCTGCCCTGCAGCGATCTGGCGCAGGCCGGGCGCGAGGCCGAGCGCAGCTATATGGCTATCGGCACAGGCATCCAGGATCAGTTCACGGTGCTGTGCGCCCGGCGCGGGCAGACCCTCTGGCTGGACTGCCGCAGCCTGGCGCATGAGGCGATCCCACTGCCCGACGGAGTGCGTGTTGTGGTCTGCGACACGCTCACCCGGCGCGAGTTGGTCAGTTCCAGTTACAACGGGCGCTCGGCGGATTGCCAGGCCGCGGTGCGCATCATAGCCGCCGAAGAGCCGGGGGTACGGATGCTGCGCGACGTCTCCGCCGGGCTGCTCGACGCTTTTCGCCCGCGCCTGACCGATGCCCAGTTCCGCCGCTCGCGCCATGTCGTCAGCGAGATCGCGCGCGTGGGCGAGGGCCGGGCCGCGCTGGCGGCGGGCGATCTGGCGGCGTTCGGCGAGCTGATGAACCGCTCGTATTGGAGCGCGCGGGACGACTACGGCAGCAGCTCGCCCGCGCTGGACGCGATGTGGCAGGCGGCAACCGGCCACCCGGCCTGCTACGGCGCGCGCTACACAGGGGGTGGCGAGGCCGGGGCGGTCGTCGCGCTGGTCCGGGCGGACGCCGTCGCGCACTTTATCGCGCACACCCGCGCTGCCTATCATGCGCTGACCGGCCGCGAAGGCCAGTTCTTCACCGCGCACCCGGTCGAGGGCGCGGCTGTGATCGCCTAACGCTATGCCAGCTAGCTCGGGCTTTGCGTCGAAGTGGGAACAGTTTGTCCGGCACAAGCGGACCGAGGACTCGCTCGCCGGCGAGCGGCGCGGCTTGCGCCGCTATCTGCTGATGCCCACCATCGCCTTCGTGATCCCGATCGACGACGAGGCCGTCCGCGCGCAACTGGCAGCCTGGCAAAGCGCCTTCGCGGATGTGCTGCCCTACCTGCCGCAGCCGGTCGACCGCACCCATATCACGCTGCACTATGCCGGACAGCTTCGGACCGTATCCTGGATGCTGCTCCCGCATACCTGGCGGCGCCCGGCCCTGCGCTGGATGGCCGCCCGCGCCCAGACCGCGCTCGCCCATTGCGTCGAGTTCACCGTTGGAATCGGGCCGCTCAATGCCTTTCCGAATGTGCTCTTCGCGGAAGTCCACGACGGCGACCGGGAATGTCTGCGCGCCGTCCGCCTGCGGGTGCGCCGGGCGCTGCCGCTCCGCGCGCGCCCGTCCTCGCCCTGGAACTATCTGCCGCACATTACGCTCGGCTATTGGGGCGAGCAGCCGGTCGCCCCGCTGGTGGAGCGCTTGCGGCCCTTCCGCACTGCCGAGCCGCTGCCCCTGCGCGTGACCCGCATCAAGCTCACCGTGTACTGGCGCGATGAATTCCCCGCCACACCGGACATCCTGCTGCACCTGCGCGAGGAAGTGATCGCGGAGTACACGCTCGCGCCGCAAAACCGACCCTGTGACGCTGACTGACGCGAGAACACCGTGATGCCTGCCTCACCTGCCGCCAGAACATCTCCCCTCAGAACGTGGGCCGGGCGCCTGCTGGGGATCGCGTTCGGCCTGGCGCTGGCCTGGCTGCTGGCCGAGGTGCTACTGCGCGTCCTGTTCTTCGGGCTGCCCCCTCGGCTTCAGCTTGTGCTCCAGCCGGTGCGGCTCACACCCTTCAGCGAGCGCCGCCTGCTGCCGGCCCCCCTCTGGCAACCCGACATCGACTATCTAACTATCGCGCGCCCGGTGACGGATTTCGAGCAGTTCGGCTCGGCGGACGTGCGCTTCCGGGTCACAACCGAGCAGCTTTGGGGGATGCGCGGCGCGTTCCGCACCCGGCAAGAGCTGGTCGACCGCTACGTGGATGGGGTCGTGCTGGGCGATTCGTTCGCCTTCTGTTTCACCGACGACGCCGACTGTTGGGTGAGCCGGCTGGCGCAGCAGACCGGGCGCAACCTGATCAACCTGGGCGTGGTCAGCACCGGCTCGGTGGCACAGGGGCGTGTGCTGGAAAGCCACGGCCTGCCGCTCCGCCCGCCGCTGGTGCTGTGGCAGTGGTTCGGCAACGACCCTAACGAGGATTACGGCCTGGCTGCCCTGCGCGGCGAGGCCCAGACCCCGCCCGCTGGCGATCTCCCCACCGCCGCCGAGCGAAGCTGGCTGGAAGAAAACTCGGCGGTCTACGTGCTGCTCCAAGTGCTGCTGGGGCAGGACGACCGCTACGCCGCGTCGCTCCAGTTCCTCGACCGGTACTGGGCGCAAAAGGGCGATCTGCGGCTGGGCTTTGGGCGGCCGTATCTGTGGAGCGCGCTCGACCTGGATCGCCCGCAGAACGCCGAGGGCTGGCGGCTTTCGCAGGACGCGATCCGCTCCGCGCGTGCCCAGATCGAGGCATACGGCGGGCACCTGGTGATCGTGCTGATGCCCACCAAAGAGCAGGTCTACCGCGAATTAGCCGAACCGCTGATCGGCGCGGAGCACATGGCGCTGCTGGACGCGACCTACCAGGCGATGCTCACCTTCTGCGACGCAGAAGGGCTGACGTGCCTCGACCCGTTGCCTGTCTTCGCCGAACGCGCTGCTGCCGGAGAACAGCTTTACTACGCGACAGACATCCACCTCAACCCGCGCGGCAACGCGGTGCTGGCCGAATGGCTCGCCGCGTGGCTGGCGGATCAGCCGGACGTCTTCACGTTGGGCGAGACGGGGAGCTGACGTCGAGAGGCGATCACGCCCCTCACCCCAACCCCATCACCGGGCACGTGTAGGAGCGCAGCAAGCTGTGCCCGTCATCCATCTTACGCCCCCTCGCGCCGCATCGCGTCCTTGATCGACAGCAGCGGCCACATGGGGCGGATATCCAGATCCAGATCGTCGCGATAACCCTGGATATAGCGGAAATAGCCCGCCGACGCGATCATCGCCGCGTTGTCGACGCACAGGCTCAGCGGCGGCGTGCGCACCGGGATCGGGCTGCGCTCGGTCATGGCGCGGCGCAGGGCCTGGTTGGCGCTCACCCCGCCCGCGATCCAGATCTCGGTCGCGCCGTACTCCGTTGCCGCGCGGACCGTCTTGTGCACCAGCACATCGACCACCGCCGCCTGGAAGCTGGCCGCCACGTCCGCGACGTTCACACCCGGCGCGAGCTGGTCCGGCGTCAGGCCCTCGCCCTTCGGCTCGCGCTTGCCGTCGTGCGGCGGCTGGACCGCGCGCAGCACTGCCGTTTTCAGCCCGGAAAAGCTGAAATTGTATCCCTCGTCCAGCATGGCCCGCGGGAAGGTATACGCCTGCGGATCCCCATCGCGCGCCGCCCGCTCAATGGCCGGGCCGCCGGGATAGCCCAGCCCCAGCAGCCGCGCCACCTTGTCGAATGCCTCGCCGGCGGCATCGTCGATCGTGCTGCCAAGCAGTGTGTACTCGCCATGATCCGTGATGGCGACGATCTCGCTGTGCCCGCCGGACACGATCAGGCACACGACCGGGAACCGGACCGGCTCGTCGCGCTCCGTCAACCACAGCGAGTAGACGTGCCCTTCCAGGTGGTTAACGCCGACCAGCGGCTTGTCCGCGCCCAGCGCCAGCCCTTTGGCGTAGTTCATGCCCACCAGCAGGGACCCGGCCAGCCCCGGCCCGCGTGTCACCGCGATTGCGTCGATGTCGTCCAGTGGAACGCGCGCCTTTTCCAGCGCCTCGGCCACCACCGGGCCGATCGCCTCGATGTGCGCGCGCGAAGCCACTTCCGGAAACACGCCCCCGTACGGTGCGTGCAGGGCGATCTGCGACGCGACAACGTTGGAGAGGATCGTCTCGCCGTTTTCAACGACCGCAGCCGCCGTTTCGTCGCATGAGGTTTCGATGCCGAGAATCAGTGTCATGCCACTATCCGCCGTACACTATCGCACACTCGCGCCCCGGCTCACCCGGCCAGCTCGATCACCAGGTCGTAGGGGCAGTCGGTCAGAATCTCCAGCGCGCCGGACTCGCTGAGGTGAACGGTGTCCTCGATGCGGATGCCGTAGCCGCGCTCCGGGTAATACAACCCCGGCTCGATCGTAAATACGTTGCCGTGCTGGAGCCAGTATTTCGTGATGCGCGTCGGGAAATAGGGCGCCTCGTGGATGTTCAGGCCCAGGCCGTGCGCCAGGGAATGCACATACCCCTCGGACGTACCCGGCGCGCTGAGCACGGTCGGATGGCCGCGTTCCTCAAAGAACTGGCACACCATATCCTGCACCTCGTTGGTCGCTATGCCCACGCGGCACATCTCAACGGCGCGCTCGAACGCCTCGCGCACGGTATCGTAGTCCGCCTGGATCTCGGGCGGCGCGTAGCCGATGCACCAGGTACGCGTCATGTCGTGGAAATAGCCGCCCGGCAGGCGCGGGAACAGGTCAAACACGATCGTCTCGCCCAGGCGTAGCGGCTGATCGTCCTGGCCCGTGCTGTGCGGGACCGCCGCGTCGCGCCCCTGAGCGAAGATCATACCTTCCGGGTCTTCCAACCCTTGCTCGAACAACTGGCTGCGCACAAAACGCTTGACATCGCCGATTGTCAGCGGCGATCCATCCGCGCCGAGCACCACGCCATCGCTCGCCCGGTGCGCGGCGAGCCAGTCGCGCGTGGCGCGCATCACCGCGCTGGTGCGCCGCGCTACCTCGCGGAGCAGAGCCAGCTCGCCGGCGTCTTTGGTTTCGTAGGCACGGTCGAAGATCGTATCGCGCACCGGTTCGGTGACCAGCTCGATCCGGTCACCCATGCCCGCCTTGAGCGCCTCGACGGTCCGCAGCGCCGTGTTGAGGTCGCTCACGCCGTAGAGCGCCAACCGTCCGCGCACGTCGAAATGCTCGAAGATGCGTCGGTAGCATTCCCGATAGGTCGCGCTGAGGTCCCCGCCATGCACGCGCAGCAAGACGCTGTACTCGAACTCGTCGATGCTGTGGACCTCCAGGCCACTGCGCGCCGCCTCGTCCACTTCCATCCCGTTGACCACCAGCACCGGCGGCTGGCCGCGCTTTTTGATCACCATGCCGGACGAGCGCGTGCCGTTGCTCAGGTAGGTGCGATAAGGGTCTTCGTTCTCGCCGGGCAAGATCAACAGCGCGTCGATCTCGCGTTCGGCCATCAAGCGATCCAGATCGGCTTTCATAAGGCAGATACCCCCATGGTTCCAACCGGGCACCGGGCGCAGCAGCTACGATCCGGTCCCGGCGTGTTCGCGCAGGCGCAGGAAGAACTCGATCACGATCAGGCTGAACGCCAGCACGCCTGCGATCACCGGGTTGAGCACGCGCGGGATCTGGAGCCAGGCGCACGCCACCACGAACAGCCCCACCCAGATGCTCTGGCGCAGGATCACCCCCGCCGGCACACCGCGCGGCCCGGCGAAGCGGGCGTTGAGGAAGCGTACGAACGGCAGCGCCGTACCGCTCACCGCCAGATACAGGCAGACAAAAAACAGCCAGCGCGGGAAGGCAGTCGGCAGCGTGGTAGTGACCAGCAGCCACAAGCCCGCCCATCCGGTGAGCGCCATCAGTACGCCGCCGATCAGCACGCCGGTGTGGTCCGGCGGCGCGGGTGGCGCGGAGTCGTGATGCGCGTAATCGTTCATGCCGGTCATTATAGCCGCGCCCCGGGGGATATCCAAGCGGATCGGTACCGCCGGGCGAGCGGTTCCGCTAGAATCTGCGGGGCGGAATTCCCGCTCTCCAGAACGATCCCCCATGCATGGTATAATGCGCCGGTGGATCCGGGAAAGTCCAGTCAGAACAGGGTTCAGCATGGCTGTTCTCAGCGCAAGCAACCTCGCCAAATCCTACGGCGCCAACGACATCTTCAGCGGCGTCACCGTCGAGATCCCGCACGGCGCGAAGATCGCGCTGGTCGGCTCCAACGGCGCGGGCAAGACCACGCTGCTCGAAGTGCTGATCAAGCGCGAGGAGCCAAGCGCCGGAACGGTCAGCCACATGAAAGGGCTAACGATCGGCTACTTGCCGCAGCGCCCGCAATTGGACGGCGACCGCACCCTGTGGGACGAGATGATGACCGCCTTCGCCGACCTGCGCGCGCGCGAGGCGCGGCTGCATGCGCTGGCGCACCAGATGAGCGAGGCCGAGGGCGACGAACTCGACGCGATCATGACGCGCTACGGCGAGCTGGAGCACGCCTTCGAGCGCGATGGCGGCTATACCTATGAGACCCGCGCGCGCCAGGTGCTGCATGGGCTGGGCTTTGCCGAAGACGACTTCACCATGCCGCTGGCGCATCTTTCCGGCGGCCAGCAGACGCGCGCGCTGCTCGCCCGCCTGCTGCTCGAATCGCCCGATCTGCTCGTGCTCGACGAGCCGACCAACCACCTCGACATCAACGCGGTCGAGTGGCTGGAGAGCTTTCTCAAGGCGTGGGATGGCGCGCTGCTGGTGGTCAGCCACGACCGCTATTTCATGGATCACGTCATCGAGACGATCTGGGAGCTGGAGTGGGGCCGTGTCGAGGTGTATCGCGGCAACTACAGCCACTACATCCAGCAGCGGGAAGCACGCCACGAGCGCCTCATGAAGGAGTTTGAGGCGCAGCAGGAGTTCATCGCCAAAGAGGAAGACTACATCCGCCGCAACATCGCCGGGCAGAACACCGCCCAGGCCAAGGGCCGCCTGCGCCGGCTGGAGCGCCTCAAGCGCGACACCCTGATCGCGCCGGTGCGCCGCCAGCGCCAGATCCGCGTGAATCTCAAAGCGGACCTGCGCAGCGGCGACAAGGTGCTGATGACGCATGGACTGGTCATCGGCTACGAGCGCGACGAGCCGCTGGTCGAGGTGCCGGATATCACGCTGTACCGGGGCGAGGTCGCAGCCGTGATCGGCCCCAACGGCGTGGGCAAGACCACGCTGCTGAAGACGCTGCTGCACAATCTGCCGCCGTTGAAAGGCTCGGCGCGGCTGGGCGCGGCGGTGATACCGGGTTATTTCGCCCAAGCGCACGAGGGCCTGAACCCGGACAACAGCGTGATCGACGAACTGCTCAGCGTTCGCCAGATGCCGCTCAGCCAGGCGCGCGACTATCTGGCGGCTTATCTGTTCACCGGCGACGACGTGTTCCGCCCGGTGTCAACCCTGAGCGGCGGCGAGCGCGGGCGGCTGGCGCTGGCCAAGCTGGCGCTGGCCGGGGCGAACTTCCTGCTAATGGACGAGCCGACCAATCACCTGGACATCCCCAGCCAGGAAATTCTCGAAGCGGTGCTGGCCGCCTTCAACGGTACGATCCTGCTGGTCAGCCACGACCGCTATTTGATCGACGCGCTGGCGACCCAGATCTGGGACGTGCAGCCGGGCGAGATGACGGTCTTCGAGGGCAGCTACCAGGCGTATCTCGCCGCCCGCCAGGCCGCGCGCGAGGCGCAGAGCGCGCCGCCCCCCGAGCCTCCGGCCCCGGCGCCCGCCGCGCCGTCCGGTGCGCCGACGGCGCCCAGACGGTCTGGAATGTCCGCCTACGAGCGCAGCCGCCGGCTGGCGCAGCTTGAGCAGCAGATCCACGAGCTGGAAGTGCGCCTGGTCAATCTGTCGGGCGAGCTGGGCGACGCCAGCGCCGCCGGGCACGTCGAGCGCGTACGCGAGCTGGGCGAAGCGTATACCGCCGCCGAAGCGGAGTTAAACGCCGCGCTGGAAGCGTGGGAAGCTTTGATGTCCTGAACGGCGCGCGCCGGCCCCGATCGGCGCCGAAAAAAGCGTGCCGAGTCCGGATTCCGACCCGCATCCGGGACCGCAAAAAACACCATATATAGCCTCAATTGAGGCCATCTACCCCCTGTATATAGTGCCTGATCGACCCGGTCGCAAAACGCGATTCGGGGTCGATCAGCTTTTGTTGCATCCGGCGCGCGGGGGTAGACTCTGAGGCGTGGAGAGCGCGAGACACGATCGAAGCCGTACACTTGAAGCCGTGCCGGAGTTGTGCCCGAAGCGGCGCAACGAGCGATACAAAGTGAGGCCAGAAGAGACCGTGCATCGTCATCTCATCTTGATCTGCCACGATGCCGATGGGCATCTCGCAGACGGCGACCGTCAGGGCGTGCAGCGCGTCCTCAGCCAGGCGCCCTACGTCGTCGATGTACAAGCTGCCGGGCAGGATCGCTATCTGATCGCCTGCGCCGACGCAAGCTGCGTGCGTCTCAGCGCGCCGGGGCTGGGGCGGGCCGGGGCCTTCCGCCGCATGACGATCGCGCTTGACTGCGATCGCCCCAGTGATGACGTCCTTTCGCTGGTGCTGGACCTGATGCGCGCCGGGAATTTCGGGCTGATGGTCAGCCTGTCCGCTCCGCAGTTCATCGTCTCGCAACCACAGCACGTGGTCAGCTTCCCCTGGCTGCCACAGCCGCCGATCTTGGTCCGCTCGATCCGGGACCTGAGCCATTCGCTGGAGACTATCGCCGCCTAGCACGCGCCGCCTGAGCCTGATCAGGCCCCGCTGCGGCAACCCACCGGCCGCACCTTCCCCACCAGACGACCCGGCGGCTCGCGCCTCCACAGGCGGGTCGTCTGGCAAGGCTGCGGTCCACCGAACACAAACGGCGGCCTCGTGACAGGGGCCGCCGCTCGTTTTCTCGCCCGGGCCGTGCACTACTTCGCGTAATCGACCGCCCGCGTCTCGCGGATGATGGTGACTTTGATCTGGCCGGGATACTGCATCGTCTCTTCGATGCGCTTGGAAATATCCCGCGCCAGCCGCATCGCGGCCAGATCGTCGATCTCCTCGGGCTTGACCATGATACGCACTTCGCGCCCCGCTTGCAGCGCGTAGCTCTGCTCGACGCCGGGGAACTCTTTGGCGAGGTCTTCCAGCGCCTTGACACGGCGGATGTATGTGTCCAGGCTTTCGCGGCGCGCGCCGGGGCGCGCGCCGGAGATCGCGTCGGCGGCCTCGACGATCAGCGCCTCGACACATTCCTGCTCGACCTCATGATGGTGCGAGGCAATGCAGTTCACCACGCGAGGCGGCAGGCCGTAGCGCCGCGCGAACTCCGCGCCGATCATGGCGTGCGTGCCTTCGATCTCGTGGTCGAGCGCCTTGCCGATGTCGTGCAGCAGACCGCCCGCTTTGGCAACGGCGACGTCGGCCCCCAGCTCGGCGGCGATCATGCCCGCGATGTGCGCCGTCTCAATGGCGTGGGCGTGCTGGTTCTGGCCGTAGCTGGTGCGGAACTTGAGCCGCCCCAGCAGCTTGATGATCTCGTTGTGCAGGCCCGGCACACCCGCCTCATAAGCGGCGCGCTCGCCTTCTTCGCGGATGACGCGCTCGACCTCTTTCTGCGCGTCGGAGACCAGCTTCTCGATGCGTGCAGGGTGGATGCGCCCGTCCAGTACCAGCTTTTCCATCGAGCGCTTGGCTACTTCGCGCCGGATCGGGTCGAAGCTGGAGATGGTGACGGCCTCGGGCGTGTCGTCTACGACGACATCCACGCCGGTCGCCTGCTCGAACGCGCGGATGTTGCGGCCATTGCGGCCAATGATGCGCCCCTTCATCTCGTCGGACGGCAGAGGCACGACGCTGACGGCCAGCTCGTTGACCTGGTCCGAGGCGATGCGCTGGATGGTGAGCGCGATGATATCGCGCGCCCGCGCTTCGGCCTGGAGCCGGGTCTCTTCCTCGACCTCGCGGATCTTGCGGGCCATATCCTGACGCGTCTCGGCTTCGACCATCGCCAGCAGTTCCTGGCGCGCTTCGTCGCGCGTCATCTCGGCGATACGCTCCAGCTCCGCGAGCTGCATTTCGTACTGCTGTTGAATTTCGCTTTGGCGTTTGTCCAGCTTGCTCTGGCGTTTGTTGAGGTTCTGCTCGCGCAGTTCCAGCCGCTCGTACCGCTCATCCAGGTCTTCGCGCCGTTTTTGCAGGCGGTCGCTTTCGCGGTCAAGCTCGATCCGGCGGCGCTTGGCCGCTTCTTCGGCCTCGTGCTGGATGCGCAGCGCCTCATCCCGCGCGTCGACAATCGTCTGCCGGGCCTGGTTCTGCGCTTCGCTGATAATCCGCGCCGCTTCTTCCTCAACCTGGCGCCGCCGGTTCTGCCCCTGCACGTTCTGGTAGATCAGCAGTCCGCCGGCGCCCAGCCCAACGCCAATCGCTAGCCCGATGAGGGCGATCACGATGTCCATAGGGCTTACTCCTCATTCGATTTCGGGTTCATCTTCGTCTGTGTCATAGGGTGCAAAAAAATCCGTGTCGTTCTCTTCCAGATCGGCTTCCAGTCGGCCAACCACCTCGCGGATGGTTTCGTATTCGAACCCCCGGCGCGCCAGAAAATCACCGAGCCGGGTGCGAAAGGTGCGCCGGTCCAGGCCGCGCAAGCGGCGCGCTTTGTCTTGCGCCGCAGCATAGGCCGATTCAGCCGGGTCCAGTCCCTCCAGCACCTGGGTGATGATCGCATCCGCGATCCCCTTTTGGCGCAGCTCGTAGCGCAGCGCGCGGGCACCGCGCGGTCGAAACCGCTCGCGGTTTTCGACCCAATACTGCGCGAACGCCCGGTCATCGACATAGCCCAGGTCTTCCAGGCGGGCCAAAGCTGCGTCGATCACCCCCGGCGCGATGGCTTTGGACGCCAGATGGCGGCGGATTTCTTCAACGCTGTACGGGCGCCGCGCCAAGAGCCGCACGGCGCGATCCACCGCACGCGAGAGCGCGTCAATCGCGCGCAGCGCCTCGATGGCCTCATCGGACAGCACCTGCCCCACCCGCAGGTGGGCCGCTTCGGTGTCGGGCAGACCAAACGCGAACTCCCCATCCAGATAGACGCTGATGCGGTCTTGCTGGCGTTTCTGTCGCTCAAGCGCGGTGATGGTTTGCCCCATGCCCTGCCCCACAAAAAGACAGCCGCTGGCACACTCGACCACGGCTGTCTGTCGATTGTGGTATGAATGCTGGAACTCGCCAAACGACCTGCCGCAAGCGCGGCGGCGTTTCGGGTGATAGAGCTATCTGTCTAAGCGGGTGCTTTGCCCCGATCTGACAAAACCGCCAGGGGCAACACACGGAGAGCACGCAGCCGGAATTCCGGGCTGCACCGCCGCTCCCAACACGCTATGTCCGACCAGATTTCCGCATAGATTCACCGGTTGAACAGCCTAGATCTCCGCTTTAAGGGCAGAAACAGTTTCGCAACCCCAATTCATTCCCAGGGATCCGCTCACCACAGCCGCATGATGACAACAGCGCGGCCAGTTCCATGATGACGGCCTTTTCTCCCGGGTCTGTCCGCTTGGCTCACACCGAAGGTATGACCGAAGGCGTGAGGGTCTCAGGGTAAAGAGCATCCATGCGGTGATGGATGAATAGCTCTTGTTTCGAGCTCCACGCACAACCGTGGCCTGTGTTTTGTGTCGATCGTTGGCACTATTATGCACGGGTCTGGACGATTCTACAAGCGCAAACGGTTACGCGCCGGCAGTGTTGCCCGGCACACGGAGCATCTTGACCGGCGCTGTCATCCCGGCGAGGGAAGATCGGCGCCGCCGGCCTGCTGGCTCCGCTGTTGGCGAGCGGCATGGATCGCGCGCCGGGCCGGGGTCACTCGCTCGCAGTCGAGATGTCGTGCACCGGGGGCAGACCGTATTCCTCGCGGATGATATCTTCGATCTGCGCCGCGATCGCGGGGTTTTCGCGCAGGAACTGCTTGGCGTTCTCGCGCCCCTGGCCGATGGCCTCGCCCTGATAGCGGAAGAACGCGCCGCGCTTTTCGATCACGCCCAGCTCGGTTCCGATGTCCAGAATATCGCCCGCCTTGCTGATGCCCTCGTTGTACATAATGTCGAACTCGGCTTCGCGGAAGGGCGGCGCGATCTTGTTCTTGGTAACGCGCACGCGCGTGCGGTTGCCGACCACCTCGCCCCCGGCTTTGATCGCCTGGATGCGGCGGATGTCGAGCCGCACGCTGGCGTAGAACTTGAGCGCCCGGCCCCCGGTGGTTGTCTCCGGATTGCCGAACATGACGCCGATCTTCTCGCGAAGCTGGTTGGTGAAGAGCATCGCCGTGTTCGACTGCTTGATCGCGCCGGAGAGCTTGCGCAGCGCCTGGCTCATCAGCCGCGCCTGTAAGCCGACATAACTGTCGCCCATCTCGCCTTCTAGCTCGGCGCGTGGGACCAGCGCCGCCACGCTGTCGAGCACGACGACATCGAGCGCACCGCTGCGCACCAGTGCCTCGGCGATGTCGAGCGCCTGCTCGGCGGTGTCCGGCTGCGAGATGTAGAGGTTGTCGATATCAACCCCGATGCGCGCCGCGTAGGCCGGGTCGAGCGCGTGCTCCATGTCGATAAACGCGCAGATCCCGTCGCGCTTTTGCGCTTCGGCGATGACGTGCAGGCAGAGTGTCGTCTTGCCGGAGCTTTCCGGGCCGTAGATCTCGGTGACCCGCCCGCGCGGAATCCCGCCCGCGCCAAGTGCAATATCGACAGCCAGCGAGCCGGTGGGGATCGTGGCAACCTGCAAATGCGTCGCGTCGCCCAGCCGGACAATCGCCCCGTCGCCAAATCGCTTGGTCAGGTCGGCCAGTGCCGATTGCAGCGCCTTATCGCGGCCCTTGTCCTCGCCCATGCTTATGCATCCTCTTTGTCACCCCTGGTGGGCAAATCACCCCGGTGTCAGACCTTGAGTCTACAACGCCTGACCCCACTTTGCCACAGGCAATCTCGGGCCGGTTGCCCGCTGCGGGGTGCT
>DYEN01000412.1 GCA_020725705.1 Anaerolinea sp. | reverse complement strand
TCGCCCGCGCTACGTCGCCCGCGCTGCTGGTGATCTGCGCGCTGAAGCGGAAGCCTGCCGGGTACTGGCTGGTGAACGTGTTGTCCGCGATGGTCCACTCCGCGGCAGGTTCGGCGTCGGCGGACGGCGTCGGGTAGGGCGTGCTGGTCGGGTAAGGCGTCTGGGTGGGGTACGGGGTCTGGGTCGGCTGGCTCTGGGCGAGCGCGTCGAGCGTGGCACCGCTGAAGACGGCAGCAACCAGGGCCGCGCCCAGCACGACCAGCACCCAACGGGGCGAGGTGGTCATCCGTTTCATTACAATTACTCCAGGTGTCTATAGTTTCTGTGCATCAGCGTTAGCACCGGCGCTAGCGGACCCGCTCCGCCAGGGCGGCGCGCCACGCGGCGTGCAGCGCCGGCAGATCGTTGAAGACTGCGTCGGCGCGGATGTCCGCCGCCTGGGCCTGTTCGGCGGTGGTGATCCCGGTTAGCACCAGGGCGGCGCGCAGCCCGGCCCGCTGCGCCCCCAGGATGTCCGTATCGAGCCGGTCTCCGATCATCAAGGTCTCTTCCGGTCGCGTCCCCAGATGATCGAGCGCGACCTCAAACATGGTCGTTTCGGGCTTGCCGATCACATGCGGCGCGACGTCGGTCGCGGCCTGGATGGCAGCCAGGACCGTCCCCGCGCCGGGGATCAACCCTTCGGGCATGGGGAAGGTGCGGTCCGGATTGGTGCCGATGAAATCCGCCCCTTCGCGGATGCGCATGGCCGCGATCTTGATCTTCTCGTAGGTAAGCCGGCGGTCCAGCCCGGCGACCACCAGGCGCGCCGCGTCCGGGTCGAAGGGGAAGCCGCGCTCGGCGAGTGCCTGGTGCAGCCCATCCTCGCCCACCACATACACGGGCGTGCCGGGCGGATAGCGGCGGCTGATATATTCGGCGGTTGCCACCGCCGAGGTGATGATCTGGTCCGGGGTGGCGGGCACGCCCGCCTGCGCAAGCTGCTGGACGTACATCTCGACGGATTTGGTGCTGTTGTTGGTCGCCAGCGCGTAGCGGATCCCGTTCTGCTGCAGGAAGGCGAAGAAGGCTTCGACCCCTGGCAGCGGCTGGCCGCCGCGCCATAGCACCCCGTCCATGTCGAGCACTACGCCGCGAATCGAGCGAAAATCGAGTGTCATGACAGCCTTCGGAATCAGGTTCGGCACACAGTTATGCGCTGTCGATTATAGCATCCCGGCGCGTGGGCGGCATGGCCTAAGCAGTGTTTCTGCGGGCGCATTTCCGGATATAATGCGAGTAACGCGCGGCCCGGCAGAGACGTGCGTCCGGATTGGCGCGACGGCGCATTGTACTTTAAGATACACGGTACGCCGTCGTACGCCGCTGGCGTTCGCGGCTCTTACGGACGGGCTACGGCTCGTGCGCCGCCCGCATCAGCAGGGGGTGTGCAATGCAAAAGTGTCCCAACTGCGGCCAGCAGAACCGGCCAGGCGTGATTTTCTGCGAAAACTGCGGCGCCAGCCTGATCGGAAAGCTGCCGCTGAGTACCAGAACGCTGGACGCGACCGATACCGAACAGGCCGCGATCGGCGTGGATGCGAGCATCGTGACCGATGTCACGGTGCAGGGCAGCGCCACGTTCGAACACGGTATGGTGTTGCGGCTGGAGATCGAAGGCAGCCCGGATCCGATCCGCTTCGTTCCCAAGCCCGAGACGATCTTCGGGCGGCGCGACCCGGCTACCGGCGATAAGCCCGACATCGACCTGACTCCCTTTGCCGGGTACCGGATGGGCGTCAGCCGCCGTCACGCGGCGATCCGCCCTGGCGACGAGAACGGCCTCGACCTGTGGGACCTGGGCAGCAGCAACGGGACGTTTCTCAACGGCCAGCGCCTGAGCGCGCACCGCCCCTATCGTCTGCGCGATGGCGACGAGATCCGCCTGGGCCAGATGATGATTCGCATTCACTTCGAGCGCGAAGCTGCGCCGCTGGCCGAACTGCGCGAGGCGTCGCGCACGCCGGTCCCGGCGCCGGGTGTCGGCGAGCCGAAGCCACTCCAGGCCGAGGCGGCAGCGCCCGCAAGCGGCGCGGAGCAACCATCCGCCGAACCGGCGCAGGCAGAGGCGCCTCAGCCCGCTGCCGCTGCCGAGCGCCCAACCGATCCGATCCCGCCGCGTTCGCGCCCGGCGCCTCCAGAGGGGGCTGAAGCGCAGGCTCCGGAAGCGCCCGCCGCGCAGCCGCCCGAGACAAAATCTCCCGAAGCGCGCGCCGCGGAACCACCCGCCGGAGCGGCACCCACCGAGGCCAAGCCCGAGCCGACTGCGCCCGCGCCCGAACTCCCCTCAACCGCGCTCCAGGCTGCGCAGCCGAACGGTGAGCCTGAGAAGGAAGCCGCGCCCAAACCGGCTGTCGGGCCATCCGCGCAAGCGTCCGAGAAGCCCGCGGCGCCGGCAGAAGACAAACCGACTGAGAAGCCGGACGAGCCACCCCCGCCCGACGACAAGAACAGCGGTTGACCCCGGCCCGCCTGGCTGTGAGCCGCCGCCGGATTCGTCCGTGCGCGTCTGTGGGCGCGTTACGAGTCCAGGATGGCGATGATGTCCCGGCAGGCGCGCGACGCCGCGTAGAGCACGCGGCCCGGCTGAACATCGCGCCCGACCAGCACCGCCAGCGCCGCTCGCCCCGCCGGATAAATCACCAGCACGCCATCTTCACCCTCGATCAACAGGCGTTGCAGCTCGCCCTGCGCCAGACGACCCATCGTGCGCTCGGCCAGGCCGATCAGGGACGCGGCCATGGCGGCCACCTGTGGGCTGCCGGTCGGGTTCTCGGTGTAAGCGTCGTCGTTGCCGGGCGGATAGGCGGAAACCAGTAGTCCGTCGTTGTTGACGATGACCGAGGCGATGATGCCGGGCACGGCGCGGTGCAGCGTGCGCAGCGTGCGTTCCAGAACCTGGCTGCGATATTCTCTGGCCATCACCGCGTCTCCCCCCTGAGTCGGGTTCGCTCACCACGCGCCAGTATAGCCTGCCCGCCATCCGCCGAACAACCCGTCCCTTACTCCGCCGGCAGCATGGGGATGCGGATCCCGTGCCGGCGGGCCGCCGCGATCGCTTCGGGATAGCCCGCGTCGGCGTGGCGCAGGATGCCCATGCCGGGATCGGTGGTCAGCACGCGTTCCAGACGGCGCGCGGCTTCCGGCGTGCCGTCGGCGACGATCACCTGCCCGGCGTGCTGGCTGTAGCCGATGCCCACGCCGCCGCCGTGATGGAAGCTGACCCACGTCGCGCCCCCGACCGCGTTGATCAGCGCGTTGAGGATCGGCCAGTCCGAGATCGCGTCGGAGCCGTCGCGCATCCCTTCCGTCTCACGGTTGGGCGAGGCGACCGACCCCGCGTCGAGGTGATCGCGCCCGATTACGATCGGCGCCTTGACCTCGCCCGAGGCGACCAGCTCGTTGAACGCCAGCCCGGCCCGCGCGCGCTCGCCATAGCCGAGCCAGCAGATGCGCGCCGGCAGCCCCTGGAACTCGACCTCGCGCTGCGCCATGCGGATCCAGCGCGTCAGGTGTTCGTCGTGCGGGAATAGATCGAGGATCGCCCGGTCGGTGCGGTAGATGTCCGCCGGGTCGCCGGAGAGCGCCACCCAGCGGAACGGCCCCTTGCCCTCGCAGAACAGAGGGCGGATGTAGGCCGGGACGAAGCCGGGATAGTCGAAGGCGTTGCTTACCCCGGCGTCGAAGGCGCGCTGGCGCAGGTTGTTGCCGTAGTCGAAGACAACCGCCCCGCGCGCCTGGAAGTCAAGCATAGCCTGGCAGTGAACGGCCATCGAGCGGCAGGCGCGCTCGGCGTACTGGTCGGGGTCTTCTTCGCGCAGCTTGAGCGCTTCCTCGAAGGTGATGCCGTGCGGTGCGTAGGACAGCGGGTCGTGCGCGGGGGTCTGGTCGGTGACGACGTCGGGGGTGATGCCCATCTTGACCAGGCGCGGGAAGATATCCGCCGCGTTGCCGATCAGCCCGACCGAGAGCGGCTCCCGGCGCTCTTTGGCGCTCAGCACACGGTCGAGTGCGACTTCCAGATCGGTCACGACCTCGTTCACGTAGCGCATGCGCAGGCGGCGCTCGGCCATGCGCGGGTCAATCTCGACGATCAGCGCGACGCCTTCGTTCATGGTCACCGCCAGCGGCTGCGCGCCGCCCATCTCGCCCAGCCCGGCGGTCAGGACGAACTTACCCTTCAGGCTGCCCCAACCCTGCTGCCGCGCCAGCGATCCGAGCGTCTCGTAGGTGCCCTGCAAGATGCCCTGCGTGCCGATGTAGATCCACGAGCCGGCCGTCATCTGGCCGTACATGATCAGCCCCTGGCGTTCGAGCGCGTCGAAATGTTCCTGCGTGGCCCAGTGCGGCACCAGGTTCGAGTTGGCGATCAGCACGCGGGGCGCGTCGGGATGCGTCTTGAAGACGCCAACCGGCTTGCCGGACTGCACCAGCAGCGTCTCGTCCCCTTCCAGCTCGCGCAGGCAGCGCACGATGGCGTCGAACGCGTCCCAACTGCGCGCCGCGCGCCCGCGCCCGCCGTAAACGATCAGGTTATCGGGGTCTTTCGCCACATCCGGGTCGAGGTTGTTCATCAACATGCGCAGCGCGGCTTCCTGCTGCCAGCCTTTACAGCTCAGTTCGGTGCCGCGCGGCGCGCGAATGATGCGGCTCATGACGGATTCTCCTAAACACTTGAGCGCAAATACTCTTGGCCGGTTATTCTAGCACCACCCCGGCAAAACGGCAGCGCGCTCGCCAGGACTTGACAGAATTAGAACAAATGTACTATCCTTATGTCTGTTGAGCGTTTATAAACTACAGCATATAGCACGCTGCCGGGCCATATCATCGCAGACACCGGGGAACCCAAGATGTGCCGGAGCATCCACACGCTGTTTAACTTCGATCCCCCCGCGACCGACGACGAGATCCGCGCCGCCGCACTACAGTACGTGCGCAAGATCAGCGGCTACACGCGGCCCTCGAAGACCAACGAGGCCGCCTTCAACGCCGCCGTGGACGCGATCGCAGACGTCACCCGCGCGCTGCTGGACTCGCTGGAGACGGGCACCCCGCCCAAGAGTCGCGACGTGGAAGCGGCCAAGGCCCGTGCCCGCGCCGCGCAGCGTTTCGCGCGCTAGAACGGAGACGGACATGCCAGCCCCCAAATCCGGTCTGCCGGACAACCTCTCCCAACCGGCGCGGCGTGCGCTGGCGCAAGCCGGGATCACCTGCCTCGAAGACGTCGCACGCTGGACCGCAGCCGAGCTGCTGGCGTTGCACGGCGTTGGACCCAAGACGATCCGGCAGCTTCGCCCATTGCTGGCCGCGAAGGGGCTATCGTTCGCAGGATCGGATCAAGACGGTCAGTAGGCAGGAGCGCACTGTGGGCATTGTCGCTGCGGATATTTCGATGTCGCTGGACGGCTACATCGCCGGGCCGAACGACACGCCCGAACAAGGGTTGGGCGAGCGGGGCGAGCGGCTGCACGAGTGGATCTACGAGCCGGCGGCGTGGCGCTCGCGCTATGGCCTGCCTGATGAGACGACCGACTCCATAAGCGAGCAGATGGACGAGGCGTACGCAAACACAGGCGCGATGATCATCGGGCGGCGGATGTTCGACGGCGCATTGGAGCAGGCGCGAGCCGCCGCCGGGGGGAAGAATGTTGGCATGGGGTGGCGGCACCAGCGTGATGCAGCAGTTCCTGGTGCGGGGCTTGCGCAACGAACTGCATATCCATCTCGTGCCGGTGCTGTGAGGCGGCGGTCGCCGCTTGTTTGACCCGGATAGCCCGCCATTCATGGAGTTCGAGATCACCCGCGCGCTCAGTCGTCTGGGGTGATTCGCCTATCCTTTCAGTCGATCCGATAGGAGAGATCATCATGACCGACAGTGCCGCCAGCTTCAACAGCGCTGAACACGCCACGCGCACCGGCTATGCGCCGGTCAACGGCCTGCAGATGTACTATGAGCTTCACGGCGCGCCGCGCGACGACGCGCCGCCGCTGGTGCTGATTCACGGCGCGTTCTCGGGCATCGGGACGTCGTTTGGGCCGCTTCTGCCCGGGCTATCCCGCACGCGGCAGGTGATCGGGGTCGAGCTGCAGGGGCACGCGCGCACCGCCGACATCGATCGCCCGCTGCGCCCGGCGCTTCTGGCGGACGATATCGCGGCGCTGCTCGATCATCTCGGCTTCGTGCAGGCTGACATCTTGGGATACAGCCTGGGGTCGGATGTGGCGCTGCATATCGTGCTCAAATATCCGGCGCGGGTTCGCAAGCAGGTGCTGGTCTCCGCCTCGTACAAGTTGGCAGGCCTGCATCCCGGCCTGCTAGAAGGAATGGATCAACTCCAGCCGGAGATGCTGCACGGCTCGCCTTTCCACGATGAGTATATGGCGCTCGCCCCGTACCCCGATGCATTTCCGGCGCTGGTGGATAAGGTGAAAGACTTCGACCGCACGCTCGAAGACTTCCCGGCGGACGCTATCCGCGGCATCCAGGCGCCGACGCTGCTTGTCGTCGGAGATGCGGATATCGTCCAGCCGGAGCACGCGGTCGAGATGTTCCGGCTGCTCGGCGGCGGTGTGATGGGCGACATCGCCGGCCTGCCGAACGCGCGCCTGGCGATCCTGCCGGGCTCGACGCATGTCACGGTGGTGCAGCGCTCCGCGTGGCTGGTGCCCATGATCGACGAGTTTCTGGACGCGCCTGTGTCTGCGGGATGACGGATCGCGGCGCAGGGGCACCCGCGCGCCGGGGAAGCAACATTGAGCAGACAGCAGGCTGAGGGGAGGTTCATATGGCACACACCCAACCCGACGGTTTCCTCGCCCTGCCCCCGGCGGGCAGGGGCGGCGGGGTGTTGGTTCTCCACGCGTGGTGGGGACTGAACGACACCATCAAGGCGGTCTGCACGCGGCTGGCGGACGCTGGTTTTACGGCGTTCGCGCCCGATCTGTATCACGGCCAGATTGCGCAGACCATCCCCGAGGCGCAGGCTCTCGGACAGGCGGTGGACGCCCGCTTCTTGCAAACCGGGGCCGAGGTCGCCGACGCTGCCGCGTTCCTCAGCGAGCGTGCCGGTCAGGCGGGGCGCGGCCTGGCGGTGATCGGCTTCTCGCTGGGCGCCTTTTACGCGCTGGATCTCTCGGCGTCTGCTCCCGAACTCGTCCATTCCGTTGTGCTGTTCTATGGGACCGGAGAGGCGGACTTCAGCCGCGCCCGCGCCGCCTACCTGGGCCATTTCGCCGAGAACGATCCGTATGAGCCGCAGGCCGGTGTCGACGCGCTGGAAGAGTCGCTCAAGCGGGCGGGCCGCCCGGTGACGTTCTATCGCTACAGCGGCACGGGACACTGGTTCTTCGAACCGGACCGCCCGGACGCCTACGACCCGTCAGCGGCGAGCCTGGCCTGGGAGCGGACGCTCGCTTTCCTGAAGCGCCCCATTACAGCGTGAGCCTATCCTGTTTGAAGCACGGGGGAACCCTATGCGCAAGGTGATCTACGCGATGATGGTGACGGTCGATGGCTACATCGCCGCGCCGGACGACAGCCTGGAATGGGGTATCGTGGACGAGGAGCTGCACCGCTTCGCCAACGAACAGGAACGGCGGATGGGCGGTCATCTGTACGGCCGACGCATGTACGAAGTGATGACCTTTTGGTCCACTCCCGCGCCGAACGACCCGTCGGCGCCGGACTACATCCGCGAGTACGCGCAGATCTGGCGCGCGATACCGAAGATCGTTTTCTCGCGGACGCTGGAGAGTGTCGAGGGAAACGCGCGGCTGGTTCGCGACAACGCCGCCGAGGAAGTCATGAAGCTCAAGGCGCAGCCGGGCGGGGATCTCAGTGTGGGCGGCGCCGGGCTGGCCGCGAGCCTCACCCATCTCGATCTGATCGACGAGTATCACCTGTACATCCATCCCGTTACCCTAGGGCGCGGGAAGCGCATGTTCGCCGAAGTGGAGCGCACCAGCAACCTGCGGCTGGTGGACACGCACCGCTTCGGCTCCGGAGTGATGTTCCTGCGCTACGCCCTCGCCGACGGCTGAACCTTCGTCCGGAGGGATGCAGCTTGAGCCGCTCTTGCGACCGGCCTCGCGCCCTGCCGGGTAGCTTCCCCTCTGCACGCCTCTTGACATTTTCCACAAAATATTGTATTTTACCATTAGGTTAATTAACTAAAAGGTTAAATAAGATGGCGACGGATACCTTGAGTCTCACCTTTGCCGCCCTCGCCGACCCGACCCGGCGCGCGATCCTGGCGCGGCTGGCCGAAGGCGAGGCTACCGTCAGCGAGCTGGCCGAGCCGTTCGCGATCAGCCTGCCGGCGATCTCCAAGCATCTGAAGGTGCTGGAGCAGGCCGGGCTGATCACGCGGGGTCGCGCGGCGCAGTGGCGCCCCAGCCGGATCGAGGTCAGCCCGCTGAAAGAAGTGGACGCCTGGCTGGCGCAGTACCGCCACCTGTGGGAAGCGCGGCTGGATCGTCTGGACGACTATCTGAAGGAACTACAAGCCAAGGAGCACACCGATGACCTCACCGAATAGTTCTGCCGGCCCGTCTGTTCAGCAGGAAATCGTCATCACCCGCACCTTCGACGCGCCACGCGAGCTGGTCTTCGAGGCGTGGACCGAGCCGGAACATGTCACCCAATGGTGGAGTCCACACGGCTTCACCAACCCGCTCGTCGAGATCGACCTGCGCCCCGGCGGGATTATGCTGATCCACATGCGCGGGCCGGACGGCCAGATCTATCCCGACAAGGCGATCTTTCACGAGATCGTGCGCCCGGAGCGGCTGGTTTTCACCAGCGTCGCTTTCGAGGACGCCAGCGGAGAGGCGCAGCTTCAGGTGCACCACACCATCACGTTTGACGATCTCGGCGGCAAGACGGCGCTGACATTACGTGCGCGGGTGCTCAAGGCGACACCGGAAACGCTGGAAGCGCTGGCCGGGATGGAGCAGGGTTGGAGCGAGAGCTTCGACAAGCTGGCGGCGACGCTCAAGGGCGTGCGGTGGGTCAACTCGTGGGATCGGACGCCGATCGCGTACGACACCTACGGTGACGGGCCGCCGCTCATCCTGGTGGGTGGCGCGCTCAGCTTTCGCTCGCATCCGGTTGTGGCCGAGCTGGCCCGGCCGCTGGCGTCGCGCTTCACGGTGATCGGGTACGACCGGCGCGGGCGCGGCGACAGCCTGGACCTGACGCCCTACGAGGTCCGGCGCGAGGTGGACGACATCGAGGCGCTGATCGACGCGTTCGGCGGGTCGGCGTACCTGTATGGCATGTCATCGGGTGCGGTGCTGGCGCTTGAGGCGGCCAGCCGCTTGCCGGAGAAGGTCATCAAGCTGGCGATGTACGAGCCACCGTTTGTCACCGACGACAGCCGCCCGCCCATGCCCGCCGACTATCTTCCACGCCTGCAAGGCCTGATCGCGCAGGGGCGGCGGGGCGACGCAGTCGCGCTGTTCATGACCGAGGCGGTCGGCATCCCGGCGGAGTTCGTCGCTCAGATGCGCTCCGTGCCGGTCGGCGAGGTCTTCGCCGGGGAAGCGGGCACGGTCCCACCGGAGTGGGCCGAGATGGAGAAGATCGCGCACACGCTGGTCTACGACGCGCTGATCTTGGGCGATAAGGTGTCCGGCAAGCCGTTGGACGCCAGCCAGTGGGCCTCGGCCACGATGCCGGTGCTGGTGGTGACCGGCGGCAACAGCCCGTCTTTCTTCGCTACCGGCGCTAAGGATCTGGTGGCGCAGCTTCCCAACGCGCGCCATGCGGTGCTGGAAGGACAGTCGCACAACGTCTCCCCACAGGCGCTGGCACCGGTGCTGGCCGAGTTCTTCGCCGGGTAACGCGATCGCCCCGGCTGGCGCAGTCAGCCCGCAACAACTCCCGCGCGACATGGGCGCAGGGGCTTCCCCAAGTCCCTGCGCTTTGCATGTCCCTGGTGGGTGCGCCTGAGGCGGTAGGCAATTGTGCACTGTATCACAAATGGTCAATACGCGTTTAAGATCAGACTTTTGTCTACCCTTATTTGCAGGTATAGTAAACATACCGATCCATGTGGGCTACGAGGAGGGAATCCCATGAGGCGTCGAACACTTGGCAGTTTGCTGTTGCTCATCGGCGTGCTGCTGATCGCGGCAGGGGCAGTCGTGATGCTCTACATCGTGCCGGGGATGAAGCGCTTCCCGGACGATGTTGACGTCACCCGCAACTACGATGGCACGCTGGCCGTGTTGCTCAATCCCGCAGATTTCTCTTTCATGAACGACCTTCCCGTTGTGCTCGAACGGCACATCACCACGCAGGCCACCGACGGCGATCTGGCGTTGGTGCGCGAAGAGCAGGTGATGCGCAGCGGGGACCAAACCCTGCAAAGCCAGACCAAATCCTATGCCATCGACCGCAAGACCATGGAAGCCGTGCCCTCGGGCTATCCGGACGCGTGGGCCAACGAGCCGGGTTTCTGGCCGCGCGAGGGCCTGGTCATCGGCTGGCCGATCGACACCGAGGCCAAGGACTATCCGGGCTGGAGCGACGACTTCCGCGAGGTGGTGACGCTGGTGTACAACAGCGAGGTAACGCATGACCGGGGCGACATCACCACCTACTACTACACGGCCAGCAGCGAGGCCCGCCCGATCGTGCCGGAAGCGGTCGAGGCGATGGGGCTGCCTCTCGCGTTGCCGCAGGATACCCTGGTGACGCTCATCGGCCAGACCGATCTCCCGGCGATTGTCCAGACCGCGCTGCCCGCGCTGCTCGAGCGCTGGGAAGGCGATGTGCCGCTCGAATATTATTACGCTTATGAGGCTGAGTATTGGGTGGAACCGAAAACAGGAGTTTTGATCGACACCCGCAAGCACGAGGTGCGCTCGGTCGGCCTGGGCGCCGAGCTGCTCGAAGGCTCGCCGCTGGCGAACCTGCCGGAAGAACAGCGCGCTGCACTGCGCGTGCCTGTCTTCGATCTGACCTATCAGGCAACCGACCAGTCGGTGCAGGACGCCAAAGCCGACGCCGAGGACAACATCAACCGCATCAACCTCTACGGCACCTACCTGCCGATCGGGGCGATCGTGGTGGGCATTCTCTTGGCGCTGATCGGGCTGGTGCGCATCATCTTCGGGTGAGCGGAGCAGATAGACCCTCTGGGGCGGCGCGGCAATGCGGCTGACGCCGCCCCTTTTTTGCACGGCGCTGCTCACTCCGCGACCAGCAGCGGGGCGATTGTCACGCTGAACGGCTCGAAGGCCCCGCCGATGTCGTAGATCACCAGCCGGATCTCGGCGGGGCCGGG
>DYEN01000411.1 GCA_020725705.1 Anaerolinea sp. | reverse complement strand
GATCCAGTTTGACGAGCTGGACCCCGACGCGCTGGTGCTGTGCGATCTCGGCGCGCTGACGCACGCGCTGGCCGAGCTGCTCGCCAACGCGATCGCGTTCGCGACGCCGGGCAGTCCGGTTCAGGTGACGCAGTGGGTCTCGGACGAACGTGTCTGGCTGACTGTGACGGATTACGGTCCGGGCATCCCGGCCGAGGAACTGCCGCATGTGTTTGAGCCATATCGCCAGGTGAACCGGCGCAAGTACGAGCAGCAAGGGATCGGGATTGGGCTGGTGCTGGCGCGCGAGATCATCGAGGCGCACCACGGAACGTTCGAGCTGTGCTCGGTCACCGATCGCGGCACGCAGGTCATCATGGGGTTGCCGCTGTGCCGCGAATGCGAGGACGAAGGCGAAGTGACGTCCACCCTGATCATGTCCGACATCGCCTGGGACGACGCATAAGCACCTAGTATTTCCTTCGATCGCGTGGACTGCCCGGCGCGGTACGCACCGTTGGCCGTAACGCGAAACCGCACGCCGCTTCAGCTTGAGCCGGAGCGGCGTGCTCGTTATAGTAGCGGTATGACGGTGGGCGGTCGCAGCGGTGGGCTGCGCGGAGCGTCGCGGCAAAGCTGATGAGGAGTAGGGGGCATGGTCAAATATTTCCGGCAACCGGACGTGATGGGCGATCGCCGCCGGGCGATGGCGCTTGAGGTGCTGGCGGCAGGGCTGGATGCGGCGGAGCCGGGGGCGGCGGTGCGCCGCGCTTTGCAGCGGGACGGAGACACGCTGCACATCGACGGGCGATCGTACGATCTGCGACGCTTCCGCCGGGTGTGGGTGGTGGGCGCGGGCAAGGCCAGCGCGCCGATGGCTGCAGCCGTCGAGGCTGTGCTGGGCGAGCGCGTGACCGGCGGGCACGTCACCGTCAAGTACGGCTATACAGCGCCGACCGGGCGCGTCGCCCTGCACGAGGCCGGGCATCCCGTGCCGGACGAAGCCGGGGTGGCCGGGTCGCGGGCGATTGTGGCGCTGCTGCGCGAGGCGGACGAGCACGATCTGGTGATTGCCGTGATCTCCGGCGGCGGTTCGGCGCTGATGACGCTGCCG
>DYEN01000410.1 GCA_020725705.1 Anaerolinea sp. | reverse complement strand
TGCCGCTCGCCCAGGCCGCCTGGCAGGTTGGCGCGCCCCAGATTCGCAACCGGGGAACGGTGGCGGGTAACGTCATCACGGCCAGCCCGGCGAACGACACGATCACGCCCTTGTGGGCGCTTGGGGCCCAGGTGACGCTGGCATCGGTGCGGGGCGAGCGCACGCTCGACTTTCCGTCGTTCTACCAAGGCGTCCGGCGCACGGCGATGCAGCCGGACGAGCTGCTGACCGGCATCAGCTTCCCGATGCTTGCGCCCAACGAGCGCGGTATCTTCCTCAAGCTGGGGCTGCGTCAAGCACAGGCGATCGCCGTGGTGAATGCTGCAGCGATTCTGGGCTTCGATGGCCCGACGGTGATCTCGGCGAAGATCACACTGGGCAGTGTGGCGCCTACTATCATCCGCGTGCCCGAATGCGAGGCGTTCCTGCTGGGCAAGCAGCTTGACGATGCGGTCATCCGCGAAGCGGCGCGCATCGCGGCGGGCGTTCCCAGGCCGATCGACGATGTGCGCGGCTCGGCGGCATACCGAACGGAGATGGTGCGCGTGCTGGTCGGGCGGGCGCTCCGCGCGCTGCGCGACGGGACCGAGCGGGCCGGCTGGCCCGCGTCGCCGCCGATGCTGTGGGGCGCGAACCGGGGCAGGGTGCGGAACCCGCTGCCGGAGATGGTCCACCACGAGGACGACGCTGCCGATACGATTGTGACTACGGTCAACGGGCAGGTCTATACGCGCACAGGCGGCGTGAATAAGACCCTGTTGCGCTTTCTGCGCGAGGACCTGGGCCTGGTGGGCACCAAAGAAGGCTGCGCCGAAGGCGAGTGCGGCGCCTGCACGGTCTTTCTGGATGGGGTAGCGGTGATGGCCTGCCTGGTCCCGGCGCCGCGCGCGCACGGCGCGGAGATCGTGACCGTCGAAGGGCTGGCACACGACGGCACGCTCCACCCCTTGCAGGAAACGTTCATCGAAACCGGCGCGGTGCAGTGCGGCTATTGCACGCCCGGCTTCTTAATGTCCGGTGCGAAGCTGCTGGAAGAGCATCCGCAGCCGACCCATGACCAGATCGTCCAGAGCATCACGGGGAATCTGTGCCGTTGTACCGGGTACTATAAGATCATCGAGGCATTCGAGAAAGCCGCCCAGCGCGTTGTTCCGGCGCCCGGTTCAACCGAAGCATCCTAGCCGGACGTTCTTCATCCAACAGGAGGCGTTTCGCCGGGGGGAAATTGAGCCATGTCACGCCGTTTTCGACCACGTCAGGTTCAACAGAAACGCCGCCGAAGGGGATTGCGGCCGCTGCTCGGCTTCTTCCTGGCGATCGCGCTCGGTGTGATTGCCTATGTTACCGCGCCCTATCTCGTCGATTTCGCCGAAGATCAGAGCGCGAGTCTGGCGGGCCGGTTTGCCCAGTTCCGCGTTGAATTCGGCCAGAACACGCCGGAGTATGTGATAGCGTTCCTTTTGTGGATCGCGATGCTGGCAATTGTGGCGTTTGTGGCTGCGGCGAATGTTGGCGAGGATCCGGAAAAAGAAGCGTTCAAGTATATGGGGCCGTCACCGGCTGACCGTGACGCGCAGGTGAAACTGCTGCGCCGCGAACTGAAGAAGGCCAAGCAACGCGAGAAGCAGCACAAGTCGTCCTGAACCGTCGGGCAGCGCCCGGCGCAAAGATTGTTCGTACGCGAGGAGTTGAGTCGGCGTGGAAGACAGACCTGTGTGGATTGGACGGAGTCTGCACCGGGTCGATGCGGTCGGGAAGGTGACGGGCAAGACGCCGTTTCCCGGCGATATCGATCTGGAAGGCCAGCTCTGGATGAAGATTCGCTTTTCTGACCGCGTGCATGCGCGCATTAAGTCGATCGACACCAGCCGGGCCGAGGCGTATCCCGGTGTGGTCAGGGTGTTCACCGCGCGCGATGTTCCGGTCAACGAATACGGCTTGGGCATACCCGACCAGCCGGTGCTATGCGGGCCGGGGAGCGGCAAGGAAGGCGCGGATATTGTGCGCTGCATCAGCGATCAGGTGGCGCTGGTTGTGGCCGAGACCGAAGAAGCAGCCGCCGCTGCTCTGCCGCTGATCGATATCGACTACGAAGACCTGCCGGCGGTGACCGACGTGCTGGCCGCGATGCAAGATGGCGCGCCACAGCTTCACGCCGGCTATCCCAACAACATCCTCTGCCATTACCAGATCCGCCACGGCGATATCGAGGCGGGCTGGCGCCAGGCCGAGGTTGTTGTCGAGGGCGAGTACCGGACCGGCTATCAGGAGCATGCCTATCTGCAGCCGGAGGCGGGCCTCGGCTTTATCGACGAGGAAGGCCGTATTGCTGTCATCGTGGCCGGACAGTGGGTCCACAAAGACCGCGAGCAGGTCGCGCACGCGTTGGGCCTTCCGGAAGAGCAGATCCGGATCATCTACCCGGCGATCGGGGGCGCGTTCGGCGGGCGCGAGGATATGTCGGTCCAGATCGTGCTGGCTCTGGCAGCCTGGAAGCTCCAGCGGCCGGTCAAGATCATCTGGAGCCGCGAGGAGTCGATCATCGGTCACCACAAGCGTCACCCGACGATTATCCGCGCGAAATGGGGCGCAACGCGTGACGGTCGGGTGGTGGCTGCCGAGGCGACGATCATTGGCGATTCGGGCGCCTATGCCTACACGACTCCCAAAGTGATGGGCAACGCGCATCTGATGGTTTGCGGCCCGTACGAGATCCCCAACGCGAAGGTCGACACCTACGGTGTCTATACTAACAACATCCCCAGCGGCGCCTTCCGCGGGTTTGGCGGGCCGCAGGCGTGTTTCGCGGCAGAAGGGCAGATGAACAAGCTGGCCGACGCTCTGGGGATGGACCCGGTTGAGCTGCGCCTGCGCAACGTGCTGCGCGATGACAGTATCACCGTTGTGGGAACGCCGCTGCCACCCAATGTCACGCTGGATAAGGTGCTGGCCGAAGGCGCTGCACAAAGTGGCTACTGGACCCAGGGTGCCGACGGCTGGCGCCGCGCTCCCGCGCCGCCGCCGTCCGGCCCAACCCGGCGGCGCGGGATCGGTGTTGCGATCGGGTTCAAGAACGTTGGCTTCAGCTTTGGTGCACCCGAGCAGAACTGGGCGACCGTTGAGATCCATGGTAACGCGGAGATCGAGCGTGTCGTGGTGCGCCAAGCGGGGGCCGATGTCGGGCAGGGGGCGCACACCGTCTTCCGGCAGATGGCCGCCGAAGGGGTTGGCGTGCCGATCGAGCTGGTCGAGCTGGTGGGTCACGATACTGCCGAGACGGGCAACTCGGGCAGTTCGTCGGCGTCGCGCATGACGTTTATGGCCGGGAACGCGATCAAGGGGGCGGCGGAGCTGGCGCTGCAGAAGTGGCGCGACGAAGAACGCCCGGCCATCGCGACCTATCAGTACGTGCCCCCCAAGACGACACCCTACGACCGCGAAACCGGGCGCTCCAACCCGAACTTCGCCTACGGTTACATGGCGCAGATCGCCGACGTTGAGGTCGATGTCGAAACAGGGCACATCACGGTGATGCGTGTGGTGTCGGCCCACGATGTCGGCAAGGCGATTAACCCGCAGTTGATCATCGGTCAGGTCGAGGGCGCGGTGGTCCAGGCGGTGGGCTATGCGGTCATGGAGAATCTGATCTCCCAGGATGGCCGAATCCTGAACCCCTATCTGTCGACCTACCTGATCCCGACGGTGCTGGACATTCCGCACGAGGTGAAGCCCGTCATCCTCGAATACGCTGATCCGCGCGGGCCGTGGGGCGCGCGCGGTATGGCCGAGATGCCGTTTATCACGCTGGCTCCGGCGGTCGCGGCGGCGCTGCACGACGCGACCGGGATCTGGTTCGACCAGATCCCGCTAACCCCGGAGCGGGTTGTGATGACGCTGCGGCAGCATGGCATCGATGCTCTTTAGCGACGTGCTGGTGGTGGTGCGAGGCGGTGGCGACCTGGCGACCGGCGTGGTGTACCGCCTCGCCAAGGCCGGCTTTCCGGTGATTGTTCTTGAACTTCCGCAGCCGCTCGCCATCCGGCGGGCGGTGTCGCTGGCGTCGGCAGTGTTTGAGGGCGCGGTTGACATCGAAGGGCTGGCCGGGCGGCGGGTAGTTGATCCCGCGCAGGCGCTGACGCTGGCAGTAGGGGGTGCTATCCCCGTTCTGGTCGATCCGGAAGGAACCAGCCTGGCCGCGCTGCGCCCCTCGGTGATCGTTGACGCCCGCATGGCGAAGCGCAACCTCAGCACGCGGCAGGACGACGCGCCGCTGGTGGTCGCGCTTGGCCCCGGTTTTGAGGCCGGGGTCGACTGTCACGCCGTGATCGAAACCAATCGCGGGCACCGGCTGGGGCGCGTTATCTGGCGAGGCAGTGCGGAGCCGGACACCGGACGGCCCGGAGCGGTGCAGGGCAGGGTGAGCGATCGCGTTCTGCGCGCTCCGGCAACGGGAACCGTCCAGCCGCGCGCCGCGATCGGGGACCGGATCGCCGCCGGCTCGGTCATCGCGACCGTGTCCGGCGAGCCGGTGGTGGCGCCTTTCGACGGCGTGCTGCGGGGGTTGATCCATCCATCGGTTTCTGTTACAACCAACATGAAAATCGGCGATCTGGACCCTCGCGGCGAGCCGGCCTACTGCTTCGAGATTTCGGAGAAATCGCTGGCAATTGGTGGGGGTGTGGTCGAGGCTGTTCTGAGCGCTCCAACGCTGGCGCCGATCCTGGTATCAGCGCGGGGTCGGGGGGCGGAGGGCGCGCTGCACACACCTACAGGGCCGGAATAGGACAGGATTATGCGCCTGGCAGACGCGCTGCGCGTGCAGCGTGGTGATATGGTGGCGTTTGTGGGAGCTGGCGGGAAGACGTCAGCTCTCTTTCGGCTTGCCCACGAGTTGCGTCAGGACGGATGGCGGGTGATCGCGACGACGACCACGCGCCTGGCCCGCCACGAGATCGAGCACGTCCCGCACACGATCGCTGTGGCATCCGGCACCAACCCGACGATCATCCGCCAGCGCCTCGATGAGCACGGCTTCATCTTCCTCTACAGCTACGCCGACCTCAACCAGGGGAAGGTTATCGGCTTACCCCCGGATTCGCTGTCTCGGCTGGTCGATGCGGTCAATTCGGACGTGCTGTTGATCGAGGCAGACGGCGCGCGTCGTCTGCCGCTTAAAGCCCCGCGCGCCAACGAACCGGTTCTCCCCGAGGACGTCACGCTGGTTGTGCCGGTCGCCGGAATCGACGCGCTCGGTCAGCCGCTGGACGAGGCGCACGTGTTCAATGTCGAGCGAATCATCGAGCGGTACGGGTTTCCGGAAGGCGAGCCGCTACTCCCCCCGTGGATGGCCGTCATCCTGCGTGATCCGGAGCTGGGGCTGCGCCGCGTGCCGGACACGGCGCGGGTAGTGCCGCTGTTGAACAAGGTTCCGCTAAACGGGTATGAGCGGGCGCGGGCGCGTCTGGTGGCGCAGCTTGTGTTGCGCTCGACACGGGTTGAGGCGGTCGCGATGGGGGCGGTGCGCTCCCCGATCGACCCAATCCACGAGCTTCAGCAGCGGGTAGGTGCGATCGTCCTGGCAGCGGGTCAGTCAACACGCATGGGCCGGTCAAAGCCGCTGCTGCCGTGGAGCGACGGGCAGACGGTGATCGAGACAATTGTCCGGCGCCTGCTGATGTTCCGGCTCTCGGAGATTGTGGTCGTGACCGGGTTCGAAGGTGAGCGAGTCCGGCAGGCGCTGGCGCATCTGCCCGTCGAGTTCGTCGACAACCCTGATTACGCTGCCGGCGAGATGATTTCGTCGGTGCATGCCGGTCTGGCGGCACTGCCGGACACGACGGCGGGCGCGCTGGTGGTGCTGGGCGACCAGCCCACGCTCAACGGCCGGGTGGTGGGGCAGGTGCTGGCCGCGTATGCCGAAGGGCGGGGAACGATCGTGGCGCCGGTCTATCGCGGCCAGCGCGGACACCCGGTGCTGTTCGACCGCCGCTACTGGCCGGAGCTTCTGACGCTGGAACATGGCGCCCCGCGCGATGTGATCCGCCGCTATCCCCAGGCACTGGCCCTGGTCGAGGTGGACACGGACAGCATCCTAATCGACATCGACACGCCTGAGCAGTATCGCCGTGCCCGGTTGCTGGCAGGGCTGCGCTGACCGGCTGTCCCTGAGCGTGGCTTAGCCGGTGCCGGGTGTCGGGGTGGTGGCGGCGCCCGCGGGAGCCAGCGGCGTCGGCGTGGGGGGCGGGTCGCTGATGCGGATCGAGATCTCGCACAGCGCCACAAGAGTGTGCGTGTTGTCGAAGACGGTCAGCCGAAAACGGTAGTCCCCACGCGCAAAGTTGATCGGCAGCAGGTCACCCAACGGCCCGTCGACGACAGGCTCGGTGTATTCTCCGATCGGGGCAAATTCCGCCCCCGGCTGCGCCGGTTTGATCTCGAAGCGGTAGAATGAGAAATTGCTGACGTTGGCCGTGCCCCAGACTGTAGTCGCTTCGAAGATAAGCTGGCCGTTGCCGGGGATGAAGATCCAGGCCGAGTCCCGTGCGCAGCCGACTGCTTCGGGCATGTCCGGAATGATGGTTCCGACCGGTGTCGCGGTCGGCGGCGGTGTCGAGAAGATGATCTCACCGCTCTGCTGCAGAGGGTTCACGTTCAGATTGACCTGCGGGTTGGCGACGGGCGTGCTGGTGATGAACGCTACCGGCGCGCTGGCTCCTGAGGCGCGATCTCCGACGCGGATATCCCGTAGCGTCGGGGCGACCATCGTCGTGATCGCCCACACACCAACGAGGAACTCGACTAGCAGTCCGCCCCAGGTGATGGCGCTGGCCCGGCGGACGAGCGCATGCTCCCGCTCGAGCTTGAACTGCGCGACGGCCAGATCGCGCTGTGCCCGCAGCAGCCGGTAAGCCATCCACAGGATGCCTCCGGCCCCGAGGATATACAGGCCGGTCGAAATGCTCTCGATAAAGAAAACCAGACTGGTCATGCCTCGGGTTGGTTTTCCACTTCTGCCGGATCGAACGGTGGTAGCTCGGCCAGCACGCCACGCAGCACCTGCGCCAGCCGCGGGACGATCTCGCGCCCCAGCCGCAACACCTCTTCGTGACTCACTTCCTCGTGCGCTTCGGTGCTGTCGAGCGACAGATTCGTGATGCTCGAAAAACCTAGGATGCGCATTCCGGCGTGGTAGGCGACCAGGACTTCGTGCGCAGTGCTCATGCCGACCGAATCGCCACCCCAACTACGCAACATCCGCACTTCGGCGGGGGTTTCAAAGGCAGGCCCGGCCAGCGCCACGTAGACGCCTTCGCGCAGGGTGATCCCGCGCTCCTGCGCAACCTTGTGCGCCAGTTTGCGCAGACGCGGGTTGTAGATGTGCGTGTTGATTGAGAAGCGCGGCCCAAAGACGCCCAGGTTGGGGCCGAGCAGCGGCCCGTTGCCCGCCATGGCTACCAGATTGATGTGGTCTTCGATGACCATGATGTCGCCGGCGCGGAAGTTCGGGTTCAGCCCGCCTGCCGCGTTGGTTACAATGAGCGTGTCAATCCCCAGCAGGCGCATGACCCGCACGGGCAGCGTGACGACCGCCATCGGATAGCCTTCGTAGAAGTGCGAGCGACCCTGCATCGCCAGGACGGTCTTGCCTTCCAGCTCACCGATGACCAACCGTCCGGCGTGTCCCTGCACGGTCGAGCGGGGCCAATGCGGGATCTCGGTGTAGGGGATGACGTCGGGATTGGCGATTTCTTCGACCAGCGTGCCCAGGCCCGAACCGAGGATCAGGCCGACGGTCGGCTGCCGGGTCGTGCGCTGGCGAATGGCATCGGCGGCTTCCTGGTAGTGTTCCAGCGGAACAGTTAAAGATTGAAGCATACAACACTCCGTGATGATGCACGCTGGCGCAGGCTCGCCGGACCATTGTAACACTTCTTCCTGCGGCTGTGTATGCGTGTCCGGTCTGGTGGACGGCGTGAGTGCCAGATGACAGCCGGAGCAGCACGCGCTAGAGCAGCAGGCACGCGTCGCCGAAGCTATAGAAACGGTATTCTCGCTCGATGGCTTCCCGGTAGGCGGCGAGGATCCTCTCGCGCCCGGCGAAGGCGCTGACCAACATCAGCAGCGTGGAGCGGGGCAGGTGGAAATTGGTCAGCATGATGTCGACGGCGCGGAAGCGATAGCCGGGCGTGATAAACAGATCGGCGTCTTCGTCGATGGCGATCACCGGGCGCCACGGGCACACGCCATCCGGCAAATGTTGAAGTGTGCGCTGCACGCTGTGGGGATCGTTGATCGGCAGGCCGTATGCGGCCGAGCGGATGGCGGCGGTTTCGAGCGTGCGCACTGCCGTGGTGCCAACCGCGACAATGCGGTGCCCCTGCAGCCGGGCGTTGTTAATGATCTCGGCGTCCTCGGGCTTGAGCACAGCCCGCTCGGAGTGCATGCGGTGCCGGCTAATGATTTCCTCGCGCACCGGGGCAAATGTATCCAGCCCGATGTGCAGCGTGCAGTAGGCGAACTGTATGCCGGCGCGCTGAAGCTCCAGCAGAAATTCGCCGGTGAAGTGCAGCCCGGCCGTCGGCGCGGCAGCCGATCCCTCGACGCGCGCATAGACGGTCTGGTAGCGATCCGGATCGTCCAGCGGCTCGGTGATGTAGGGCGGCAGCGGCGTCTCGCCGAGTTCCTGCAGATGCGCGTTGATCGGCCGGTCGAATTCGACTACGCGCTGATTCTCGTCGCGCTCTTCGATCACCGTCGCGACATGGGTCGGGCCGCCCGGCTTGCCCACCTCAAGCCGTGTGCCAGGCCGGATGCGCTTGCCGCCCACCGCAACCAGCCAGCGCCGCTCGTCCAACCGGCGCAGCAGCAGGATCTCCGCCGCTCCGCCCGACGGCAGCTTGCGAGCCGGCAGGCGCGCCGGGATCACCTTTGTCTGGTTGAGCACGAGGACGTCACCCGGCTCCAGATAGTCGATCAGGTCGCGGAAGCGGCGGTGCTCGATCTGGCCCGTGTCGCGATGAAGCACCAGCAGGCGCGAGGCGTCGCGCGGTTCGACCGGGTGCTGCGCGATGCGCTCCGGGGGCAGGTCATAGTCGAAATCGGAAAGAAGCATGGCGGTGTGGTCAGCGGTTGATAAGGCGGATTACGATGTTGAGCACCAGCGTTAGCAACAGGCTGAGAATAAGCATGGTCGCCAACGGGAAGAAGCACGAGAAGCCACGCCCCTCAATGCGGATATCTCCCGGCAGGCTGCCGAAGCGCAGACCGGGGATGCGGCCCAGGATGACGAACAGCACTCCGAGCACAATCAGAAGCACGCCGGTGAACAGCAGCAGCCGTCCGGCGGAACTCATATCCATAGGCGTTTACTCGTCGTCTCCCATCTGGAACAGCGGTTCCTGGTACCCCGGTTGCCCGGGATACGGTATATCAAGATGATGGTAGGCCCGGGGCGTCGCGATCCGTCCGCGCGGCGTGCGTGCGATAAACCCCAGCTGGAGCAGATACGGCTCGTAGACGTCCATAATTGTGTCGGCTTCTTCGCTGATCGACGCGGCGATGGTGTCCAAACCGACCGGCCCGCCGCCGAACTTCTCGATGATCGCCAGCAGAACACGTTTATCGATGTCATCCAGTCCCAAAGGATCGATGTCGAGCAGGTCCAGCGCGTCGATGGCTACCTGGGCCGTGATGATACCATCCGCGCGCACCTCGGCATAATCTCGCACGCGCTTGAGCAGCCGCAGCGCGATGCGCGGCGTGCCGCGTGCCCGGCTGGCAATCTCCGTCACACCGTCCGGCTCAACTTGCACCCGGAGCATCTCGGCTGCCCGCTCGATGATCTGAGCAATGGCGTCCAAACCGTAGAAATCGAGGCGGTATACCGCGCCGAAGCGTGAGCGAAGCGGTGAGGTGAGCATTGCCAGACGTGTGGTGGCGCCGATCACGGTGAAGCGCGGCAAATTGAGCCGCACATTCTTGGCCGACGGCCCTTTGCCGATCACGATGTCGAGCGCGAAATCTTCCATCGCCGGGTAGAGCACTTCCTCGACTGCGCGGCCCAGGCGGTGGATCTCGTCGATAAACAGCACATCACCTTTGTGCAGGTGGGTCAGGATCGCCGCCAGGTCGCCGGCCCGCTCGATCGATGGCCCGGCGGTAATGCGCAGATTCACCCCTAGCTCGTTGGCGATCACGTGGGCGAAGGTGGTCTTGCCCAGGCCGGG
>DYEN01000029.1 GCA_020725705.1 Anaerolinea sp. | reverse complement strand
GCGCCAGCACCAGGCCACCGTCAACAGCATCGCCTTCGCCGCCAACGGCACGCGCATGGCGACCGCCGCCGCCGACCAGACGGTGATCGTCTGGAACCTGGCCAACGGCGAGCCGCTGTTCGTGCGCGGCGAGACCCCGGCGCGCCATGTCTTCTTCGGGCCGGGCGACGAAACGCTGATCACGGTGGACCGGGACGGGCAGGCGCAGATCTGGTCGATGGACCTCAGCCCACCGCGCGAGTTGCAAACGATCGGGCGCTTCAGCGGGCACGACGAACCCGCCGGGCTGGTGGCGCAGTCTCCGGATCGAACGCTGCTGGCATTTGGCACGCTCAGCGGGCGCATCCGCCTGTGGCGCGTGCCCGACGCAGCGATCGCCGCCGACCTGCCGGGGCATAGCGACGTGATCCAGGCGCTGGTCTTCTCGCCGGACGGCACCCTGCTGGCGTCGACCAGCGCGGACCGGGGTGTGCGCGTCTGGGCGCTGCCCGACGGCGAACTGCTCCACGACCTGAGCAGCGACGGCCCGACGCTCCATGTCGCCTTTTCGCCCGACGGGCGCATCCTGGCCGCCGCCCGCTCCGCTGCACTGGAGCTATGGGATATGGAGAGCGGCGAGCGGCTGGCCGCGCTCGGCACGGCGGATTACGCGCTGGCCGGGGCGCTGGCCTTCTCGCCGGATGGCGCGCTGCTGGCGGGCTGCGGGCAGTCGGGCGTGGCGGGAGTCTGGCGTGCGACAGACGGGGGATTCCTGGGCGGGCTGCCGCTCAACGCCACAGGCTGCGCCGATCTCGCCTTCGGGCCGGATGGCCGCCTGCTGGCGACCCTACCCGCCGGGGGGCGCGATATCCTGCTGTGGAATGTCACACGTATCACCGAGGATGTCCCGCCCGAACGGAAGATCCTCGACCAGCGCCGCCGCGAGAATCTGGGGCTGCCAGCGACCGCGCGGTTCTACGACCTGGCGTGGTCACCGGATGGACGCTTCATCGCGCTGCTGGACGAGCTAGGGCCGATCTATATGCTCAGCGCGGCGGAGTGACCGATCCGGCTACCGCACCTCTCTCCACGCGCCGAGGGAAAAGGGGCCTGGGGTTGAGGGGCAGACAAGGCGTAACACGCTCTAGCGCCGGGCCAGGCGCGCCATGACCGCCTCGCGGATGGCGGCCTGCACCGCCGCTACATCGTCTTCGCCGGGGATGCTGACCCAACGCTCCGGCTCCTGAGCGATCAGCGCCTGATAGCCCTGGCGCACGCGACGGTGAAACTCCAGCCCGGCGGCGTCCAGGCGGTTCCACTCAGCGCCGACGCGCGATGCCTGCGCGCGGCGGGCCAACCCCGCCTCGACCGATACGTCCAGATAGAGCGTCAGATCGGGCTGCAGGCCACCGGTGGCGAAGGCCAGGATCTGCCGCAGGGTGGGCAGGTCCAGCCCGCGCCCGTAGCCTTGATAGGCCAGCGTGCTGTCGGCGAAGCGGTCGCAGATCACGATTTCACCGCGCTCCAACCGGGGCCGGATCTCCTGGGCGACAAGCTGCGCGCGCGAGGCGGCGTAGAGCAGAATCTCGGTGTGTGGATGCATCTCGACGTTGCGCAGGTCGTGCAGCACCTGGCGAATCTGGTCGCCGATGGGCGTGCCGCCCGGCTCACGCGTGGCAAAGACGCGATAGCCCAGAGAACACAGATACTCAACCAGCAGCGGAACCTGGGTCGACTTGCCGCTGCCGTCCGGTCCTTCAAACGTGATGAACACTGCGCCCGCCCGCTGCCTACTGCACCGCGAAATCAAATTTCTCGCGCCGCGCCTGTACCAGCGGCAGGCCAAGCGGGCGCGAATCGACCCAGGCCGTGACCTCGCCGGTATATGCGCCCGGCGTCACGGCTTCCAACACGAAGACTACGTCGAGCGTGTCGCCCGGCGCGATCTGCCGGTCCAGGCCATATTCCTGCCACGCGCCCAACACCGGATAGTCGCGCTCGCTCACGGGCAGCGTCGCCGGCTGGTCATCGACCAGCGTCTGGACCAGGGTTGCGCCGTCCAGCAGCCCGGCATCCAGCCCGACGCCG
>DYEN01000409.1 GCA_020725705.1 Anaerolinea sp. | reverse complement strand
GCAGCCGCTCCAGCGTCGCCGGGTCGTACAACCCCACCCGCACGCGCCAGCCACCGGACAGCGCGTGCTCCGGCGCCAGGGTCAGACAGTCCCGCACGCGCTCGTCCCGCGCCCATGCCCCGGTCGGATAGTCCCCGGCGCGCGGGGGGCGGTCCGTTTGAGCCAGCAGCGCGCCGTCCGCGTCTTCCAGCCGCGCGGCAAGCGTGTAATCGCGGTCCATTTCCGCCAGCACGATCCAGGTCAGGCAGACCTCAACCGCCTCGCCCTGCGCCTCGACGTCGGCGCCCAGCAGCCCCACAACCCGGCCAAAGCGTGCGACCGGCTCGCCCGGCTGCGGCGGCCCGTTGATCGCGATCCGCCCCACGATGGGCGTGACCTCGACGCCCGCGTCATTCCGCGCAGCAAGTGCCATCCCCGCCGCCGGATCGTACAGCCCGGCCACCAGCGGATACACGCGCTGCGGCTCCGCACCGGCGGGGATCGTCACCGTGTAATGCTCGGCCCACGTCTCGCCCGCGCGCCAGTCGGTCGCCAGCAGGTTACCGGTTGCCGGGATGCTGTCGCGCCGGACGACATCTGACCCGGCGCTATGCAAATAGCTTTGCAGCGAGCGATCGGCAGGCGCCAGCGCGCGCCAGTAGAGCGAAAGCGTGATCGTCTCGCCGGGGCGCGCGCGGGGCTGGGCCGGGGCCATGCCGATCAGCTCCGCCAGCCCGTCGAAGCGGTACGAGACCGGGCGGGCGATCTCGCCCGGCACGGGCGCGACGGCGTAGGCGGGCAGATAGTAGCCAACGAGCGCCACTGTCGCAACCGCGCCCAGCACCGCCGCGCTTGCCAGAGCCAGCGGCAGCCGCAGGCGGCGCGGCGTCCAGGCATCCAGCCCGAAGGCGATCAGCGCAGCCCAGGCGGCGATCCCGGGCAACAAAAAGCGGCCCTGGTTGCCGGACCAAACGCGGCTGGCCCAGTAAAACGCCGCGGCCAGCCACGCCAGCCCGTAGACGATCATGACCGCCGCCTGCGCGCGTTCCAGGGCCACCGGGGGGCGACGCAGCGCGCGCAGGCCGCGCAGTCCCGCGCCGGCCAGGACGAGCACCGTCAGCGCGTCGAAGAAGGTGTAGAGCGCATCCGAAACGGCCACGCTGCCACCCCCAAAGCGCGCCCAGAACGTCTTGTAGGCAAAGCCGAACCGCTGCCAGCCGATGTCCAACGCCAGCCGCCCGTCGCCGATCTTCTCGGACGGGGCAGACCAGCGGAACAGAATCTCGACGCCGGTCGGATCGCCGTACAGCGCCCAGTTGCGCGCGTACCACCAGCCGGCGATCAGCACCACCAGCGCGACGGTCAGCGGCGCCGTGCGCCAGCTCCGCCGGTCGAGCAGCGTCGCCACCGCCGCCGGGAACACCAGAAACGCCGCGCTCAGCTTGGTCAGCAGCGCCAGCCCCATCACCACGCCCATCAGCACCGCCCGCCGCCGCGAGGGACCGTCGCGAAGCTGGCGCAGCAGCAGGTACAGGCTGAGCGTAATCAGCAGGTACGACAGCGCGTCGTTGGTGATGACGCTGGACATATACAGGAATTGCGGCATGAAGACGACCGCCGCCAGCGCCAGCAGCCGTCGGTCGGGGCGATCCGGCCACAGCAGGCGGAAGACGCCATAGGTGGCGATCGCCGTGCCCAGCCCGGCCATCACCGACAGCAAGCGCAACAGGTGGACCGTCCGCGCAATGGCGCTGGCACGGTAGGGGAACCGCTCGGCGCGGGTGTGCAGAAAGATGTTTTTGTTGTCGTTGCCGGGGACCTCGAAGCGATAGCCATAGTAGGGGTTGAGGCGCTCTTCGAACTGATCGAAGCCGTCGTCGCCGAGTGCACGCACCAGCGGGGCGGCCAGCGCGTAGTAGAGAATCGGCTGGTGAAACTCGCCCCAGGCGCCCGCGTCATACTGCTGGATCAGCCCGGCGTCGGGCAGACGCCCGGTCTGCGCCAGCGCGCGCACATAGCGATAGTGCTCGATCTCGTCCGGACCCTCGAAGATCGGGCCGAGACTGAACCCGGCGGCCAGCGCGACGAACGCGCCCAGCAGCACGCCCGCGATCGCGCGCTCGGCCCGCGCTGTAATGCCTGGCATGGCCCTCTCCCATCGTGGCGAACGCCCCCGGTATACCATCCCGGTCTGCCGCCGTCAACCCCCCGCCACCGGCAGCGCGCTGTTCCTCATGCGCGCGTTTTTTGCTATAACCTGAGACACACGGCAACCGCTGTATTGATTGCATGTGGATAAACTGCCAGTGAGCGAGGAGTGAAATGACTGCTCATATCCCTGAGTCTTATCGTGATTTGCTGGAAGGCCCCGTCGTGGTCTCGCTGGTCACCATCATGCCGGACGGGCAGCCGCAGGCGACGCCGGTGTGGTGTACCTACGATGGCGAATACATCATCGTGAACACCGCTCGCGGACGCCAGAAAGACCGGAACATGCAACGCGAGCCAAAGGTCACCGTGCTGGCGATTGACCCGAAGAACCCCTACCGCTACCTGGAAGTTCGAGGCCGCGTCGAGGAGCACACCGAAGAAGGCGGGGTCGAGATGATCAACCGGCTCTCGGCGCTCTACACCGGCAACCCCAACTATTACAGTACCAATCCGGCACTGCGCCAGAAGGAGCGGCGCGTCACCTATAAGATTCGCCCGGTACACGTTGTCGCGTCCGGTTGAATGATCGCCCGGCGGGGCGCCGGTTCGTCGGCGCCCCCGCCCCACGCCTATCCACTTTCCACCCTACGCTGGCAGCACGAGCCTTGAAAGTCCGTGTGTCCTGCGCTACGTTAATAACGATAGTAACGAAATGACGGTCCGCTCAGGCGGGCAGACGCTTCGTCGGTCAGGTTGAGGCATGCGTCATGAACATCGAAGTTTCGCCACAGCTTGTCGTTGGCGCGTGGCTGCGCACTCAAATACGGAGAGCGTTGCTGGCCCTGGTGGCGGTTGCGCTGGCGGCCTCGTGGGGCGCCGCGCCGGTCCGGGCGCAGGGGAACACCCCCCCATCGGCGCGTCTGAACGGCATTCGTCACGTCTACCAGGACTGGAACAACTGCGGCCCGGCTAACCTGACGATGGCCCTGTCCTATTTCGGCTGGGGCTATGGCCAGCAGCGCGCGGCCAGCTTTCTGAAGCCGAACATCGAAGACAAGAACGTTTCCCCGGCGGAGATGGTGGCCTTCGTCAACGAGCAGCAGACCGAGCTACCCGACGTGCGCGCCTTCTGGCGCTTCGGGGGCACCATCGACCTGATCAAGCGCCTGCTGGCCGCCGGGTTCCCGGTGGTGGTCGAAAGCGGTTACAACGTGGACGACCTGGGCTGGATGGGCCACTACGAGACGGTTGTCGCCTACGACGACAACATGCAGACGGTCTGGGTCTACGACAGCTATCTCGGCATCGGCAGCGGTTACGGACGCACCTACAGTTATGAAGAATTCGATCGCTGGTGGCGGCATTTCAACCGCACGTTTCTGGTCTTCTTCACGCTGGACCGCACCGACGAGGTGCGTGCCATCCTCGGCCCATATGAGGATGTGACTTACGCGACTAACGCCGCGCTAAACCGCGCGCTGCAAGAGGCCGCCCAGGACCAGTCCGACGGCTGGGCGTGGTTCAACGCGGGCGTGTCGGCATCCAAGCTCGGCAACTACTTTGATGCCGCCGCCTATTTTGACCTGGCCTTCGCGCAGGGCCTGCCCTTCCGCGTAACGTGGTACCACTTCGCGCCCTACGAAGCCTACTATCACGTGGGCCGCTACCAGGACGTGATCGATCTGGCCAACAACACCGAAGCCACGACCGCCTATGTCGAGGAAACGTATTACTGGCGCGGCATGGCCTACGCGGCGCAGGGCCTCCAGGCCGATGCACTGGCCGAGTTCGAGACGGCGCTGCGCTACAACCGCAACTTCACCGCCGCCGAACAGGCGCGCGCCCGGGTAGAAGCGGGCCAGGTCGCTGTGCCCAGCATGGCGCACTGACCCCGCCCGCTTCGAGGAAGAACAGAGTGAGTTGGTTTCGCTCCGCCGCGCTGTGGCGTGGCCTGGTGGAAGCCGCCCTGGTTGGTATGCTGCTCGGGTTGGGCACGGACAGCGCCCGCGCCCAGGATCGACCCGTGGCGGCGCGTCTCGAGCCTCACAGATTCCAGTTCCACTACCAGACTTGGAACAACTGCGGCCCGGCCAGCCTGACGACGGCGCTTTCCTACTTCGGCTGGGGCTATGACCAGCACCGCGCCGCCCGCTTCCTCAAGCCGCACGTCGAAGACAAGAACGTCTCACCGGTGGAGATGGCGGCCTTCGTCAACGAGCATCAGGATGTGCTGCCCGACCTGCGCGCCTTCTGGCGCTATGGCGGGACGATCGAGTTGATCACCGCCTTCATCGCAGCCGATCTGCCCGTTGTGGTCGAGACCGGTTTCCAGCCCGCCGGCGAAGACTGGATGGGCCACTATCGAACCGTCATTGGCTATGACGACCACGCGCAGGTGATCTTCGCCTTAGATAGCTACCTGGGTCCGGGGCCGGGCCACGAAGGAATCACGTTTCGCTACGAGGACTTTGACGCCTGGTGGCGGCACTTCAACCGCGTCTTCCTGGTGATCTATCCGCAGGCGCGCGAACGCGAAGTGGCCGCCATCCTGGGGGCGTATGTGGATCCGGCTTACGCGGCCGAAGCCGCGCTGGTCGTGGCCCAGGACGAAGCCGCCGAGTGGGACGATCGCTGGGCGTGGTTCAACGCGGGCACCTCGGCAACCAAGCTCAAGCGCTATGACGAGGCGGTGGTGTATTACGACGAGGCCTTTCGCAAACAACTGCCCTGGCGCATGTTGTGGTACCAGTTCGGCCCGTTCGAGGCGCTCTACCATACCGGGCAGTACGAGGACGTAATCGCGCTGGCGGACACGGTGGCTGTGATCACGCCGCACGTGGAAGAAACATACGTGTGGCGCGGCCTGGCGCTGGCGGCTATGGGGCATCACGACCAGGCCCTGGCCGAGATCAACACCGCGCTGGCCTTTAACCCCAACAACGCCCTGGCGCTGGATGCCTACGTCCTGCTCCAGGGCGAGGTTGGGCAGGCCCCCGCCTGACAACGCGCCGATCGCCACCCGCCGCGCCCACTCTTGACGCGCCGCCTGCCGCACGGCTATGCTTAGCAGGCAGCAGGTGATCCCCTGGAGCAGATGGGATGGCCGACCTTACCGGGCAAATGCTCGGCCAATACCAGATTGGCGCACGCATCGGACGCGGGGGCATGGCGAGCGTCTACCGCGCGCGCCAGCTTTCGATGGACCGCGACGTCGCCATCAAGATCATCTCAGGCGATCGGAGCGGCAACCCGGAGTTCATGGCGCGCTTCGAGCGCGAGGCGCGCGTCATCGCCCATCTACAGCATCCCCACATCCTGCCCGTGATCGATTTCGGGCGCAGCGGCGAACATGTCTATCTCGTCATGCGGCTGGCCGAAGGCGGGACGCTCAGCGACCGCATCGCCCAGAACGGGCTGACGCTGCGCCGGGTCGCCCGGTTCGTCGAGCAGATTGCCTCGGCGCTGGAATACGCGCACCTGCACGGGGTGATCCACCGCGATCTGAAGCCGAACAATGTGCTGCTGGACGAGCTGGACAACGCCTATCTCACCGATTTTGGGATCGCCAAAATGCTGGCCGACACGACCGGCAACAACCTGACCTCAACCGGCGCGGTGATGGGCACGCCCGCCTACATGGCGCCGGAACAGTGGCGCAGCGAGCCGGTCGACGCGCGGACCGACCTCTACGCGCTGGGGGTGATCTTGTACGAGCTGCTGATCGGCGCGCCGCCCTTCCACGCCGATACACCCTTTGGCATGATGTTCAAGCACGTTCAAGAGGCTCCCCCGCCGCCCTGCCGGATCAATCCGGCGCTGCCGGACCGGTTGGAGCGCGTGCTGCTCTGTGCCCTGGCGAAAAACCCCGCCCAGCGTTACGCCAGCGCCGCGGCGTTGATGCAGGATTTCCGCGCTGCGCTGGACGGTCTGCCCGAGGCTGCGCTGAGCGCCCCGCTGCCCCGCGCCACGCCCGACGAGGTCATCCGCGCCGCCACTCCCCAGCCCAATCCGGCACCTGCGCCACAGCCCGCCGCCCGTACGGTCGAAGTGACGCCGCCCAATGCCATTGCGCCCCCCGTCATCTACACGCGCCCGCCGGTCGCGCGGGCCAGGCCGGCGGCACGCCGCGCCCGGCGCCGAGGATCTGCCTGGCTGTGGGCCGCGTTCGGCGCGGCGGCGCTGCTGATCGTCGCGCTGGCCGTGGCGGGGATCTACCTCGCGCTGGAGCGCGATCGCGGCACACCCCCGCCGGTCGTTGCGAATGGGGGTGAATCGTCGGGGGGTGCACCACTTCATCCCCCGCTGGCGGCAGTTGAGGATGTGACGGCCATTGCCGCTCTGCCCAGCGCCACCGCCGGCCCAACGACCGCGCCGGCAACCCCGACCACGGCACCCGCATCTCCAACGCCGGCGGCCGTCGTCTGCGGGTCGCTCGCCAGCCGGGTGCAGGCAAACCAGGCCGCCCGGACAACCTTGCTGCCCGCCCTGCACACCACCGTCCGCGCGACACCCGGTCTGTCGGGGGTTGCGCTGCGCCGTATTCCGCCCGGCCAGGTCTTCCAGGTGCTCGAAGGTCCGGCCTGCGCGGACTCGATCGCATGGTGGCGCATCGAGGGGGTCGACGCCGGCGACACGTGGAGCGGCTGGATCGGCGAAGGGCGCGAGGGCACCTATTGGATCGAACCGCTGGCACTTGGCGCGGCCATCTGCCCTGGCGCCCACGCCCCGCGCCTGACTCCGGGCGGGCGGGGCCGCGTCACGCTGGAGCCACCGCTGCCCAGCCGCGTGCGCGCCGAGCCTCATACCGGCGGCGACTATCTGGGCCAGTTCGCGCCGGGTCAGGTGTTCGACGTGATCAGCGGCCCGGTGTGCGACGGCGCCGCCCGCTGGTGGTGGCTGGTCCGTGGGCGCGGGCTTGAGGGCTGGATCGCGGAAGGCGCGGGCGGCGAATACTATCTGGAGCCGGTGACGTAAGGCAGACCACCTTGACCGAAACCCGTCGGCGTGCTATCCTGAACCTACTTCCGTCAACTGAAGGGTCGCTAGGGTTCCGCCGGCTGCTGCGCCGGGCCTGGTCCGAGCGCGACATAAAGCCGCAACCGCGGCAGGCACCTTGAGGCACAAAATGCCAGAGGGGATAGGTTGGCGCGCGTAAGCGTGTCTCGATCCCGGTTGTGTCCGAAAGGTGCCATGCTGATGTTCTCCGTCTCTCCCCATCTGCGCGCCGTGCTACAGGCGCTGTTCGTCACGCTGCTCTGGTCATCTTCGTGGGTGCTGATCAAGCGCGGGCTGGAAGACATCCCGGCCCTGACCTTCGCCGGTTTGCGCTATGTGCTCGCCTTCTTCCTGCTGCTGCCGGTAGCCGCCCGGCGCGGGGACCTGGCTGCCCTGCGCCGCCT
>DYEN01000408.1 GCA_020725705.1 Anaerolinea sp. | reverse complement strand
TCTCGACCTGGTAGGCGCCGATGTGCTGGGTGATCCCGCCCGCTTCCGTCTGCTGGACGTGCGTCTCACGGATCGCGTCGAGCAGCGAAGTCTTACCGTGATCGACGTGCCCCAGCACAGCGACCACCGGCGGGCGCCGCTTGAGCTTGCTCGGGTCCTCGCCAGCGTACAGCCTGCGCCAAGCAGGGCGCGCGGCTTCCTCGGCCTCGAGTGTAGGTTCCGGCGCGCGGACGGGCTGCGGCTCGAAGCCCATACCATCCGCGACGATGGCCGCCGTATCATAATCGATCTGCTGATTGATGGTCGCCATGATCCCGTTGCTGATGAGTTCCTTCATGACCTCAATCGGGCTGGCATCCATCAGATCGGCCAGTTCGCGCACCGTCAGAAAATCGGGAATTTCGAGTACTTGTTTTTCTTGAGCCATAGAATCAGCGGCGGGATGTCACCCTGTGGGCAACAAAAGCCGCTAACCTCCTTTCGGGTCATCGCAGACTGCTCTATATGCGGTTGTCGGGCGGGCGCCCGTCTGGGCGTGGTTGCTCAGGCAGCCCCGGACGGGCGGCCCGCGCGGATTCGTTCGCGGTCGGCTTCGGTCAGCGTCGTGCGCAGGGCATGCGCCAGCACGTCGGTGCTCAACGCGCGATCCCAGCAAGTCACCTGATCGCAGAGATACGCCCCGCGCCCGTTGCGCTTGCCGGTCGGGTCGATCTGAACGCCTTCATCGGGCGTGCGGACCAGCCGCGTCAGGCGGCGCTTGTCGGATGTGGTGCGGCACACCACGCAGGTGCGCTGCGGGGTATGGCGCCGGCGCGGCGGTTTTGTGCTTCGTTTCGCCATCGCCCCGTTATTCGAGATCCTCATCCCACAGATCGCGCTGGCGGCTGCCCTTGCGGCGGCGGCGCACCACGACCTGGCCGCGCTCCTCATCGAAGATCAACTGCTTGCGCTTCTTCTTCGAGTGGCGGCGCCGCTCCAGCTCGTCCAGCTCCGGCTCGAGCACTTCCTCCGACACAGGACGGCGCGACTTCTCCTTGCGGCGCGGCTTTTCTTCCTCGACCGCCACCGGCTCCGGCTCGACGAACGCGGGCGGCACCAGGGCTTCGTCGATCTCTTCCGGCGCCGCCTCGACCGCCGGCGCGGCCAGTTCAGCCTCGCCCGCCGCCTCAGCGGCTGCTTCCGGCTCCGCCTCGAGAGCAGGCGCTTCCTCGGCCACCGGCGCCGCTGCTACCTGCGCCTCAGCCGACGTCTGCAGCATGACGAGGTCATCAAGCGCGTAGCGGATGGCTTCCATCGCGTCCTCACCGGCGCCGCCCTGCTTCAGCAAGTTCGCCAGCCCTTCTTCGTCGGACAGCATGCGCATCATCAGCTCGCCCACATTCGCCACGCGGCCGAGCGCCCGGTTGATGTCTTCGTCCAGCTCCAGTTCCTCGATTTCCATCTGGAAGGCGTGCTCGGGCACGACATTGCGCACCAGCTCCATCGCGGAGCGGCGCTCCGAGCGCGCTTCCTCGCGCACCTGAAGCAGGCGGCGCTCGGCGATCTTCACGAAATCGGTGAGCGTCTTGTATTCTTCCGGCGGGATGGCGCGGTTGGCGCGCTTCTTCTCGATGATGCGCGTCACCTCGGCGATCAGCGCCGGCTCTTCTTCATACAGCGCGTTCAGCGGCGGCTGATCCAGCCGGTCAAACGCATCCAGAGCCGCTTCAGAGACGCTCTTGATATCGATGCGCCAGCCGGTCAGCTTGGCCGCCAGACGCGCGTTCTGACCCTCGCGCCCAATCGCCAGCGAGAGCTGATCATCGGGCACGATAACGGTGGCTGTCCGGCCGGTATCCAGGTCTTCTTCGAGCAGCATATCGCTCACCCGCGCCGGGCTGAGCGCCTTGGCGATAAAGATGGCCGGGTCCGCGTTCCACTCGATGACGTCGATCTTCTCGTCGCTCAGTTCCTTGACGATATTCTGAATACGGATCCCGCGCATACCCACGCAGGCCCCAACCGGGTCGACGCCTTCCTGCAGCGCAGCCACGGCGACCTTCGAGCGATGCCCCGCCTCGCGCGCGATGTTCTTGATCTCAACCTGGCCGTTGTAAATTTCAGGCACTTCGTATTCCAGCAGGCGGCGGAGCATGTTCTTGTGCGCGCGGCTGACGACGATCTGCGGGCCGCGACTGTTGCGCTTGACCTCGAGCAGCAGGGCACGCACCTTGTCGTGCGGGCGATAGCGCTCGCCGGGGATCTGCTGATTGCGCGGCATGACGGCCTCGGCGCGGCCCAGACTGAGCGTGATCGCCCCGCTGGTAACGCTCTGCACCGTGCCGGTCACCAGATCGCCCTCGCGCTCGACGAACTCGTTGTAGAGCGTCTCGCGCTCGGCCTCGCGGATGCGCTGCAGAATCACCTGCTTGGCCGTCTGCGCCGCGATCCGCCCGAAGCTCGCACGCGTCTGTACGGGCACCATCACCGTATCGCCCAGTTTGGCGTCGGGATGATATTTGATCGCCTCTTCGTAGGCGACTTCCGTCTGCTCGTTCTCGACCGACTCGACGACCTCTTTTTCGAGCAGAATCTGGGTCTGCCCGGTCGGGTCAATAGTGGCCTCAACCCGCTGGTTGGATGAAATGCCCGCGTCGCGCCGGTACGCAGATACCAACGCCTGCGCCAGCGCGTCCAGGACGACCTCGCGGGGGAGCGCACGCTCATCGACGATTTCGTTAAAGGCCAAGGTGAAATCGTTCTTCATCGCTTTTTCTGTCCTGCCGGACTCCTGTTCCTTTGCTCTGAAACGGCCTGAATACAAGTATGCGGTCATATACAACGAAAAGTGGGGGGTGCCCACTTTTCGCGTTGGGATCTTCAACTAGGTGCCTGTAGTATAGCACACTGCCCGGCGCTCTGCAAGGGTACGAATCGGGTTCAAAGCCGCGCCGCGAGGCTGTTACGAACGCCGCAGGCAGGGCCGTGAGAGGGAAAGCCGGCGCCACGCAAGGGGCCGGGCTTGTCCGGCCCATGCGAAACACCGGGTCAAACACGCGCCGGTGGGGCAGTGGGCGCTGCACTAAGCGCGCCCAAGACAACCCCAAACCCGCGCTCCCCGACAAGCCGACACACGCTCTAGACGGCGGCCCGGTCCGGCGCCCGCTCGCGCAGCAGGGCCGCCACCGCGTCCGGCGGGACCACCGAACGCTCGGCCTCGCCGCGCCACTTGACCTCGACTCCGCCCCGCTCCAGCGCTTTCTGGCTGACCGTCACCCGCAGCGGCACGCCGATCAGGTCCGCGTCCGCGAACTTGACACCCGGCGATTCGGCGCGGTCGTCCAGCAGCACGGCGAAGCCGGCAGCGCGCAGTTCATCGTAGAGCCGGACCGCCTGCGCGCTGACCGCCTCGTCCTTGCCCAGCATGACGAGATGTACGTCAAACGGCGCGATGCTGGGCGGCCAGATGATGCCCCACTCGTCATGATGCCGCTCGATGACCGCCGCCATCAACCGCTCCAGCCCGATGCCATAGCTGCCCATGACCACGGGCCGCAGCGCGCCGTCTTCGCCTTGAAAGAGCATGCCCACCGGCTCGCTGTAGCGCGTGCCCAGCTTGAACAGGTGCCCCAGCTCAATCGCGCGTTGCACGCGCAGCTTCCCCGCCTCGCACCGCGGGCAGCGCGCCCCGTCCGGCGCTTCGGCGATGTCGGTGATGAAGCCCGGCGCCAGGTCACGCGGGATGTTCAGCCCGCTGACGTGATAGCCTTCCTCGTTGGCCCCGGCCACAAAGTTCGCCCCTGCCTGCACCGAGCGATCGGCAACCACCGTCACATCGTCCCCCAGGCCGAGCGGGCTGGCGTAGCCCGGCACGGCGCCCACCGCGCGGATCTCGTCGTCGGTGGCGGGGCGCAGCGTCCCGCCGCCGAGCGCGTTGATCAGCTTGACCTCGTTCACCTCAAGATCACCGCGGATCAGCGCGAAGACGAACCGATCGGCCTCGTGCGGATGCTCGCGCACGAAGAAGACCGCCTTGAGCGTCTGGGTCGTCGGCACGCCGACATACGCGGCGACGTCCTCGATCGTCTTGCAGCCCGGTGTGGCGATCTTGGTCAGTGGCTCGAGCGCGACATCCGGCGGCGCGTCCAGCGCAAACGTGGCGACTTCGAGATTCGCCACGTAGCCGCACGCCTCGCAGGTGACGAACGCGTCTTCCCCGGCGTCGTGCGGCATCAGGAACTCGATGCTTCCGCTGCCGCCCATCGCGCCCGAATCGGCCTCGACCGGCACCACATCCAGCCCGACACGCTCGAAGATCCGCCGGTAAGCCGCGTGCATTTGCTCGAAGAAGCGGTTGAGGTCGGCAGCGTCGGCGTGCAGCGAATAGGCGTCCTTCATCGTGAATTCGCGTAGGCGCAGCAGACCCCCGCGCGGACGCGGCTCGTGGCGGTACTTGGTCTGGATCTGATACACGTGCTGCGGAAGCTGTTTGTAGCTGTCGATCTCGCGCGCGGCCAGCACGGCGAGGACGTCCTCGTGCGTCGGCCCCAGGGCATAGGCGCGCCCGGCGTCTGTGGTGAACTTCTGCAGCACCGCGCCAAAGGTCTCCCAGCGCCCGGATGCCTGCCAGACTTCCGCCGGCTGCACCACCGGCAACCGCAGTTCCTGACCGCCGAGCGCGTCCATCTCCTCGCGCAAGATCGCCTCGATGCGCCGCATTACGCGCCAGCCGAGGGGCATCAGCGCGAAGATCCCGGCGGCTACAGGGCGGACCAGCCCGGCGCGCATGGCCAGCCGGTGGCTCGCCAGTTCGGCATCTGCCGGGGCGTCGCGCAGTGTGCGGGTGAATAGCTCGCTCAGTCGCATACAGTCCTCCTTGCGGATGGGCGGCTGCGCGGCGCCGCTGAGCGTGGCAGGCGACGCGCCGCGCGCCACCTGCCAGAGACAAAAAACCGGCGTCGGGGAAGTGTCCGAACGCCGGTGCAAAACCTGTTCCGGTGCTCCAGGCCCGGACCCAGGCGTCAGCTCACAGACGCTCCCCGCAGGGTGGCGCTGCTATGGACGCGACTAGGTGTAGGGACCTGCAGAATCGTCATCATGGTTTTCATGCTACGCAAAAAGCACGCCGCTGTCAACCACGTCTTTCACCCGGCGGCTTCTTCGGTCGCGCCGGGTGATGAACTCCCCGGCGCCGGCTCGACGGGCAGCACGACGCGGAACCCCACCGTCGCGTAGCCCTCGCGCGGGCTGCGCGACGCGCGCGCGGTGGTCCGCATCAGCGCCGGCGGGTCGTTCCACGATCCGCCTCGCACCACTCGCAGCGTGCCGGACGGCGGCCCCGGCGGATCCTGCGCCCCCTCTTCCAGCGCGCTGTAATAGGTATCGTCCGCCCAATCGGCGGTCCATTCCCAGACGTTCCCGGCCATGTCCAGCGCCCCGACCCACGACGCACCCGCCCGGCGGCTCACGTCACCTGCCGGTTGCAGGCGCCCGCAGTCGATCAGGTTCGCCAGGCCGCAGCCCGGCTCTTCATCGCCCCAGGGATAGAGCAAGCCAGACGGCCCGCGGGCCGCATATTCCCACTGCGCTTCGGTCGGCAGCGCGCCGCCCACCCACTCCGCATACGCCTGCGCGCCGCTCCACGAGACATACACCACCGGCGCATCGGCGTACTGCGGATCATCGAAATACAGCCGGTTGGACGGAGCCGGGCACGCCTCCGCCTCGACACAGGCCGCGTACTGCGCATTGGTCACTTCGGTCTGCCCGATCCAGAACGCGCTCAGGCAGATCTCGGTCGCGGCATCCGCTTCGCCCATCGGGAAGCAGCCTTCCGGCACATACACCGCCGGAACGCCGTTCACCGTCAGCCTGATCGGCAGCCAGTCCTCGTTGCGGATCGCGTCGAACTCCGGCATTGCGCCGAGGGCGTCGTCATCAGCGGACTCGCCCTGCGGGATCACGATCGGCTCGCCCTGTTCGGATGCATCGCTCTCAACGGGGGGCGCTTCGCGCGCTTCCGCCGGGCCGCTGCCAACCTCGCGCGCCGGGAAGACGACCACGCGCGGCTGGCCCTGCTCGGCGTCGACCACATACAGGTTGCCTGCCGCGTCGAACGCCAGCCCTGCCGGCGAGCGCACTTCCAGCACACCCGCTTCCAGGTCTTTGGGCAGGTTGAAGGACAGCGCCGGAACGCCCTCGGTGGTATAGGCGACGATGCGGTGCTTGTCGTCCATGTCGGTCACGTAGACCAGCGTGCCGGCGGGGTTGATCGCCAGATAGGGCCGGTTGTACGACTGGCGGTTGGCAAACCACATGTTGACATCCCACACGCGCAGCGGCAGCCCGTCCATGTCAAAGACATGCACGCGCTTGTTCCAGGTGTCGGCCACATACAGATCACCGGTGAGGGGATGGAACGCCATCCCTACCGGCTCGTCGAGCTGGCCCAGCCCGGCCCCGGCGCCGCCGATGTCGCGCACGAACTCGCCCTCGGGCGTGTAGACGCGCACCCGCTTGTTGCCGGTATCCGCCACATACACCAGCCCGTTCGGACCAATCGCCACGTCGCGCGGCCCCCAGAACGCGTCCGGCGACGCATCCTGCGAGACAATCCCCTCGTGGCCCCACATGCGCAGGAACTCGCCTTCGGGGCTGAAGACCTGGACGCGGTGATTCCACGTGTCGGCCACGTAGATCTCCCCGTCCGGCCCCAGCGCGATCCCCCAGGGCTGGCGCAGCGTGCCGGGTTCGCTCGAGCCGCCGGGCTGCGTCCCGATCGTCTGGACCACCGATCCATCCGGCGCCAGGATCACAACCCGGTTGCGCTCGGTGTCGGCGATGTACATCCGCCCGTCGGCATCTAGCACGATATCGCGCGGCCCCATCAGATCCGCGAACTGGCCCAAGATCGCCTGCGCAGACACGGCGCGAAATACCCGGTCTTCTGGATACTCCGGCTCGCGGATGTCAACCCGGCTGGAGCCAATGCCCGCGTCCCACACCCGCGCCGCGATCTGCTTGTCCACGAAGACATACATCCGGTCTGAGACAGGCCAGTTATTCACGGCGAAACGCTGGTCGCCCCGGCACTCGTTCACGACCGCGGCCAGGCAACTGCTCCGGTAGCGGGCCTGTTCTTCGGGTGTCTCGCCCCAGTCGGCTTCGGCCTCGCAGCGCGGCTGGCGGTTCTCGATGCACATGGCCTGCGCGTAGGTGCTGTAATCGCGCCGCCACCAGATATCGAACAGGCCGGCGCGATAGTAGCGGGCGGCCACGTTGTCGCCGGACAGGCTGAAGACATTGGCGACGCGGTCGTAGGTCAGGTTGAAATATTCCTGCATCGGCCACCACAGGCGGATGTAGTTGAACTCGTAGTAGCCATCGCCCAGGATGCGCCGCACATCCCCCGCCTTCTTGCCGCCGACGACCACCACGCGCGCGCCGTCCAGGGTGGCGGGGTCCACGCTGCCCGCCTCGCCGCGCAGGTAGCCGTAGTTGCTGTAGTGGCGGAAATACCACGTGTAGGGCCACGACGACTCGTCGTCAAAGACGATGCGCATGTTGTGGCCTTCGTTCGTGATCGCGGCGATGCGGTCGACCTCGTGCAGCACGGTCTTGATCGCCGGCCCGGCGTGCGCGTAGACCAGATACTCGGTCGCGTAGTCGTAGTTGATGTAGCTCGCCATGACCGCCGTCCGTGCGGTCAGCACGGCCAGCAACACGAAGCTCACCACCCCGACGGCGCGCGCCAACTGCCCTCGCCCGACGCGCCGCCCGAAGCGCCCGATCACATACAGCGCGCCCAGGAAGATCAGTAGCGCTGCCAGCCACGTGCCGGTGGCGGCCAGTTCGTCGGGGCGCCGTCCGACAAACGGCGTACCCTTGCCCCACAGGCCCAGCACGACATGGGCCAGCGCCACCAGACCGACCGGGATCGCCACCAGCAGAGCCGGTCCGCTGCCCTCACGCAGCGCCGATGGGCGCAACCCGCTCGCGATCCGGCCAAACCACCAGCCCGCCGCCAGAATCAGCGGGACGGTCAGATGGGTGGTCAGCCAGGGCATTTTCTCGCCGGCAATG
>DYEN01000407.1 GCA_020725705.1 Anaerolinea sp. | reverse complement strand
CTGGTGCTGGACGGGGGCAGCGTACACCAGCAGCTTTTGACCCTGGCCGAGCCGGTTCCGCAGCATATCCTGTCTCAAACCGCGCATATTCTCAACCTGACCTGCGTGCATCGTACCGCGGACGAAGTGCGCGCGCTGACGCGCAAAGAGCCGTCCGAGCTGGCGCGCGATATCGGCGAGCTGGTAGCGGACGCCATGCTCCAGGCGGACCAGCACGGCCCGCGTGATGTCTACCGCTATGGTCTGAGCGAAACCCTGCCGTCGTTCACCGAGGACGAGGCGCAGCAGGCGGTCCGCGTGCTGGAAGAACAGTCGTTGCTGAACGTGATTCTGCAAGAGGCGCTGTCGGACGAGCAGTCCGACATCCGCGTGATGGTCGCCGGAGAAGGGCGCTGGGAAGCCCTGAGCCATCTGAGCATTGTGATCGGGCGCTATGGCACGCCGCAGGCTTACGGTGCGCTGGGCCTGCTGGGGCCAACTCGCATGCGCTACGGTCGCGCGGTGAGCGCGGTCCGCTATGTCGCCGGGCTGATGTCTGGCCTGCTGGACGACGTGTACGGGGAATCGGGCGAGAAGTGAGCCGGGCACACCCGCCGCCGGCTCAGACTCAGCGAGACGCCCGCCTGCGGCAGCCCGCCGGGGCGGGCGTTGTTGTATCGGCAGAGAGGCAGCGCGGCGCCCGGTCGATGCGCGGGGAGATTTCCCCGCGCCGGCTCATTTTCCTGTTTCCATCACGCGCCGAGTTAGAGTTTCGTAAATTCCGGGCCACTTTCTATGCAAATCCTGCGTTTTGCTAACGAATTTCTATTGATCGTCCGTTAAACTACGTACGCTGCGCGTCAGTGCATGCATTTGCGAATACAAGCCGGAGGTGAGTCTCAGTGAGCAGCGAAGAGTTCCGCGCCAAGGACGACCTGAACGAGCAGCCCCAGCCTGATCCCCAGGAGGCCCCGGCTCCGGAAGCACCGGACCAGACCGAGGCAGAGGAGCGAGCGGCTGAGGCGCAGGCCGGTCAGGAACAAGCCGCTGAGCCAGGCCCGGAGGAGGAGATTTCGTTGGACGTGTTGTTGGAGCAGGCGGAAGCCCGCGCCGAGGAATATCTGGACAGCCTGCAGCGCGAGCGAGCCTCGTTCCAGAACTACAAGAAGCGGGTCGAAGCGGAACGCCTGGCACAGGCCGAGCGGATCCGGGGCGAGATCTTGATCAAACTGCTTCCTGTTCTGGACGACTTCTACCGTGCCCTGGAAGCCGTGCCAGCCCAGGAACGCGATAGCTGGTACGAGGGTGTCGTGTTGATCCAGCGCAAGCTGGAGCGGTTCCTGGAAGAGCAGGGCGTGACCGAGATTCCCGCGCTGGGCCAGCGTTTCGACCCGAACTATCATGAGGCTGTGGGTGTGGAAGAAAACGCCGACGCGGAACCGGATACCATCGTCGAGGTGGTGCAGCGCGGGTATCAGCAGCGGGATCGGGTGCTGCGTCCGGCATTGGTGCGCGTGGCTCGTTGAAAGCTGCGCGCCCGGTGCTCACGCAGCGCAGGCATTATCTGAGGCGCGATATTCAAGCCGAAACGTTCAAGGCAGAATCAACCGGAAAATTGACAAGCTACCAGAGGTGAGCTATGGCAAAGATAGTGGGAATTGACCTGGGGACCACCAACTCGGTGATTGCCGTGATGGAAGGCGGCGAGCCGACCGTGATCCCCTCTTCGGAAGGTGGGCGGCTGGTTCCATCCGTGGTCGCCATCAACAAGCAGGGCGAGCGCCTGGTCGGGCAGTTGGCCCGTCGTCAGGCTGTGATGAACCCTGAGAACACGATCTTCTCCGTCAAGCGCTTCATGGGGCGCAAGTACGACGACCCCGAAGTGCAGAAAGCGTTGCAGATCGTACCGTATAAGGTGAGCGCCGCGCCCAATGGCGACGTGCGCATCCACATGGGCGGCAAAGCCTACAGCCCGCCCGAGATTTCGGCGATGATCCT
>DYEN01000406.1 GCA_020725705.1 Anaerolinea sp. | reverse complement strand
TTCACACTCTCACAAGCAGGTATGGTGGTGCATTGGGTCCGGCTGCGCGGCTCTGGCTGGCTGCTCAAGGCCTTGATCAACGGCGCGGGCGCGGTGGCGACGACCGTAACTCTGGTGGTCGTTGCGGTCAGCAAGTTCCTCGAGGGGGCGTGGCTGGTCCTCGTCCTGATCCCCCTTGCCGTCTGGATGTTTCATACTGTCAAGGCACATTACCGCGAGGTGGCGGCCGAACTGACACTGCGCGGCATGGTTCCCGATCCCACATCGCCGCCCGCGCCTCGTATTGTGTTGCCGGTGTCCGGAATGCACCGGGGGGTTTATCAGGCGCTGCGCTACGCGCGTTCGATCTCGAACAATGTGACCGCCGTCTACGTCGAGATCGAGCCCGGTGACGCCGAGCGGCTGCGCGAGCAGTGGGCGATCTGGGGTCAGGGTGTACCGCTGGCCGTCGTCCCGTCGCCATACCGCTCAATCGTCGGTCCGTTGCTGGAATATCTGGACCGGACCGACCGGGAACATAACGACGGCCAGCTTGCCAGCGTGATTCTGCCGGAATTTGTGCCGGCCCGCTGGTGGCAAAACCTGCTGCACAACCAGACGGCCTGGCTGCTCAAACTCGCCTTGTTGTATCGGCGGCGGCGTTTTGGTACAGTTCGTGCCATTATTGACGTCCCGCTCTACCTGAGAAAGTGAATCATGAAACCCTGGCAAGTGCTGTCTGTCGCAATGCTGCTGGACCGCCCGCCCTGGCTGCGCGTGTATGCCGAGCATGTCCGCCTGCCGAACGGCTACGAACTGCCCGACTATTACCGCATCGAGATGCCGGATTGGGCGCAGATCTTCGCCGTCACCGCCGACGGGCGCGTGCCGATGGTCCGGCATTACAAGCACGGCGCACGCGCGGTCTCGCTGGAGCTGCCGGCGGGGTACATCGAGCCGGGTGAGGCGCCCGAGCTGGCGGCGCGGCGCGAGCTGCTGGAAGAAACCGGCTTCGTGGCCGACGACTGGCGCTACCTGGGTCGCTTCTTCGTGGACGGCAACCGGGGCTGCGGCGCGACGCACGTCTTTCTGGCGCGCGGCGCGCGGCAGGTCGGCTCCCCGCAGCTTGAGCAGTCCGAGATCATGGAGCAGCAGCGGCTGACTGTGGACGAGGTCCGCGCCGCGTGGCTGGCAGGCGCGCTGCAAAACGTGGGCACCCTGGGCGCAGTTGGGCTGGCGCTGGCAACACTGGAAGATCTGGAGAACAAACGGTGAGCATCCTATCGACCGAAGTCCGGCCTGCCCGCCCGGTCGATCTGCCCGGCATCGCAGCGGTGCTGGAAGACGCCTTCAGCGACAAGATGCGCGTCATCTTCAGCAACAAGCCGCACGAGGTCCGCGCCGTGCTCGAGGCGCTCTATCATGGGCCGGTGACGCGCGGCTACGACGGGATCCTGGTGGCGGAGCGGGCCGGGCGCATCATCGGGACACTGCTGATTGAGCCGATGCAATTCACTTCGGCCGAGATGGCGGCGTTCGAGCGGGCTTCGGTGCGCGAACTGGGTCTGCTGCGCACCCTGCGTGCGGCGTTCAAGCTGTGGGTCATCGGCCTTAACTACAAACCCGATCCGGCGGAAGCCTACATCAGCGACCTGGGCGTGGTGGCGGACTGTCGCGACGAAGGGGTGGGATCGCTGCTGTTGCAGCGGGCCGAAGCCTGGGCACGCGAGCACCACCGCACGCGTCTGACGTTGTGGGTGGCAGCCAACAACGAGCGCGCGCTGCATGTCTATCAGAAGGCAGGCTTCACCATCGTGAGGACACGCCGCAACCTGCTGACGCGGCTGTTTTTCGGGATTGCGCGCTGGCATCTGATGGAGAAGCGGTTGGCCGAGCCGCCGGCCATTCAGCTTTGATGCGGAGCGGCCTGGACGTCTGTGCGGGCCGCCTGTCTGTTCGGTCTCAGGAAAGGGGCTAAGAGCGCCATGGACCCAGAACTGCTCGCACAACTCCAGAATCCCGACCCGGCAGTGCGCCGCAAAGCGATCGTCGCTCTGGGCCGCACGAAAGATCTCGCCGCGCTGAAGCCGCTGGCAGAAGTCTACCACAACGATCCGGTACCGGAGCTGCGCGAGCTGGCCCGCCAGGCCGGCCGCTACATCCAGCAGCAAAACACGCCCGCGCCGGAGCCGGTCGCGCCGCCGCCCGATGTCGCTCCGGAGCCGCCCGTGCCCGAGCAGGCGCTCGCGGCTGCACCGGCGGCGCCGGTCATCACGCGGGCAGATGTCCAGCATGGCCAGGAACATTTCCGCACGGCGCGCAATCTGCACGAGGCGGGAGAGCAGGCACGCGCCATCAAGGAACTGGCGCTGGCGCTGCACGCCGATCCCGGTCTGGCGAAGGAGCCGGTCTTCGTCTCGCTGGCAAGCGAGGTGCTCGGCGCGCCCCCACGCGCTGCGATCCGTACCCTGCTCGATCCGGAGCGGCGCCAGGCGGCCTTTCGCGCGGCGGTAGCGGCCCGACGGCGCACGGCGCGGCGGCGAGGCTGCGCGGTGGGGCCGGTTCTGGCGGTGTTGGCGCTGCTGCTGGCGTTCGGGGCGCTGGCGCTGACGATCTGGTGGATCGTGGACGACGACACGGTTGACAGCGTCCGCCACCGTTACACCGTCTGGCGCCTGACGCGCGACGAGCAGAGCCTGCCCGGCGGGCGAACCTATTACCTCTACGAGCCGCCCGGCGCGATCCCCAACGGCGGATGGGCGGTGATCGTCGCGCTGCACGGCAGCGGCGCGAGCGGTGAGGATATGCTCACGCCGGAGCTGCTCGACCTGGCCGACGACGAGCGCGCGCTATTGGTCGCGCCGAACCTGGGCGCGCCGGGCGCGCTGGACGCCAACGCCGGGCAGATCGAGGGGCTGAGCCAGATCGTCGCCCATGTGCGCGAGGCGCACGCGGTCAGCACCGAGGGGGTGGTGCTCTACGGATACGAGCAGGGCGGGGTGCTGGCAACCGCATTTCTGGCGGCGCACCCGGAGCAGGTCTACGCTGTTGTGGCCGAGTCTCCGTCGAGTGTGTTCGTGCCGGAACCGCGCGAGGGCGAAGGCGCTCCGCTACCGCCGCTGGTGCTGGTCTATGGCGAGGCGGACGCGCTGGCCCAGACATCGCAGGCGGCTATCGACGCGTTGCACACGCAGGGGTATCCCGTCGAGGTGGTGATGGTGCCGGGCCAGGGGCGGCAGATGTCCGGCGAAGGGCGGCTTGTGCTGCGGCGTTTCGTGCGCGCTCTGCACGCTGCCTAGCCGAATCGCGGCGCGTCCGGCCGGGTTATATTGAGCAGCGGCGATTGCGATCTGCAACTGTGCACAGGCGAGGGGTTGCCGGTTCGATGCGCGTGGCGCTGTTCACCGAGACATTCTTACCCAAAGTGGACGGCATCGTGACGGTGCTTGTCCTGCTGATGGATCATCTCATCAAGCGCGGGGTGGAGTTTGTCGTCGTCGCGCCCCGGCTGGATGGGCAGCCGGCCCAATACCGGGGACGCCGCGTGATCGGTGTGCCGGGCCTGCGGCTGCCGCTCTACCCGGAGCTGAAGGTCGGCCCGCCCACGCTGCACACGTACCGCGAGGTCAAGCGGTTCGCCCCAGACATCGCGCATTTTATTCATCCGACGCTGGTCGGCACCGGCGGGCTGATGATGGCCAAGCACCTGGACGTGCCAACCCTGGCATCGTTTCATCTCGATCTGGCGACGATGACCCAGTATTTCGGGCTGGGCTTTCTGGAACCGGTAGTGTGGTGGTATACGCGCGCCAACTTCAACGCGGCGGATTACGCGCTGGCTCCGTCGCGCCGCGTGCAGCAGGCGATGCTGGCGCACGGCGTGCGCGAGGTCGGGCTGTGGCGGCGCGGGGTGGATGCCGAGCGTTTTCACCCCCGCTACCGCTCGCAGGAGATGCGCTACCGGCTGAGCGGCGGCCATCCCGACGACACGATCCTGCTATATGTGGGTCGCCTGTCCGGCGAGAAGCGGATCGACATGCTGCGCCCGGTCTTGCAGGCGGTTCCCGGCACACGTCTGGCAATCGTGGGTGATGGCCCGGCCCGCGCTGCGCTGCAGGCGCACTTCGCCGGGACTCCGACCACGTTCATGGGCTATCTGACCGGCGAAGAGCTATGGTCGGCGTTCGCCAGTGCGGACATTTTCACTTTTCCCTCGGCCATGGAGACGTTCGGCCTGGTGCTCATCGAGGCGATGGCGGCCGGGCTGCCGGTAGTCACTTCGCGCGTGGGCGGCGCCGACGACATGGTGACGCCCGGCGTCAACGGTTACCTGTTCAATGCCGGCGATGTGCGCGGGCTGATCGACGGGGTGCGCGCGATCCTGGCCGAGCCGAGCAAGCGCCGCGTGATGGGCCGCAACGCGCGCCTGTTCGCCGAGACGCAGTCCTGGCCGGCTATGATGGACGAGCTGATTCGCTGCTATGATGACCTGATCGCCGGTCGGCCCCCGTCGATCTGAGCGGGCGAATGGGTCGGGCGAGGCAGTGCAGCAGCCAGGCTGCTCTTTGAGGGCGGTTGCTGAACCGCCCCCTTTTCACTACATTATGGACAGGGTGGGTCTCCAGAGGAGACAGCATGCATATTGCGATTGTCGGCGCAGGCACGAGCGGCGCGCGGATTGCGCAGACCGTCGCGCTCAGCGCGGATCGAGTCACGCTGCATGACTCGGACGAAGCCAGTATGCGGCGGGCGCTGGGGCATGTCAGCCGCGAGATCGATCGGGCGGCAGCGCGCGGCGCCCTCGATCGCGCCCGGGCGCGCCGGGCCAGGCGCGTCTTCTTCCTGGCGGAGACACTCGACGAGTGCGCCGGGGCCGACCTGGTGATCGAGGCGGTCAGTGACGATCTGGATCTGAAGCAGACCGTTTTCCGCGCCCTCGACGAGATCGTCGCTGCCGACGCCATTCTGGCGACGACGACACACATCCACTCCGTGACGGCCATCGCCGCTGCCACCCGCCTACCCGAGCGCGTCATCGGGCTGCATTTTGCGCGTCCGGCTCACATCACGCGGCTGGTCGAGGTGATCCGCGGCGTGCGCACCGGCCAGGAAACCATCGAGCGCGCGCAGAGCTTCGTCCGCGCCATCGGCAAGACCCCGCTGGTGGTGGATGACGAACCGGGCCAGGTGGTCAACCGCGTGGTTCAGGCGTACACCGGCGAGGCGTTGTGCCTGCTCGATGACGGGCTGGAGCCGGCGACCATCGACCGGCTGATGGAAGCGGCCGGGTTCCCGCTGGGGCCGTTTCGCCTGATCGACGAACTGGGTGTAGACACGGTCTTCAATCTGGCGCGCGCGATCTTCGAGGCGACCTACTACACCGCGTCTTACCGCCCGCATCCCCGCCTGCAACGTCTGATCGAGGCGGGCCGCGTGGGCCGCGACCGTGCGGATGGTTTCTACGACCGGCCGGCAGCCGCACCGCTGCCGGGGAAGTAGGCCGCCATGCGCGTGCTGATCGTCGGCGAAGTGCCGTTTGTCGATACGCTGGCCGGGCTGTGCCGCGCGCGCGACCACAAGGTCGATCTGTTTCTGTCCGACGACCTGCAGGATCAGGACGTGCTCGACCGGATGGTGCGCGCCGCCACCCGCTGCCAGATCGCTATCGAGAGCCTCAACGAGTCGCAGGCGGCCAAGCTGTGGCTGGTCGAAGGTATTGAAGTCAACCTGCCACCGGACGTGCCGCTGCTGGTCAGCGCGCTGGCGGCCAGCGCCACCGAGATCGCCAGTTGGACCGACCACCCGGCGCGCGTGGTGGGCTATGGGCTACTGCCGCCCATCACGGTGACGGGCATGGTCGAGTTTGTCCCGGCGCTGCAAACGGATTTCGAGATCGCCGCGCGCGCCCGCCGTTTCTGGGAAGACCTGGGCTTCGAGGTGGTGCGCGTGCCGGATAGCGCCGGGCTGGTGCGCCCGCGCATCGTCTGCAGCCTGATCAACGAGGCGGTGCGCGTTATGACGGCTACCGGCCTGGCGGTTGAAGAGCTGGATCAAGCGATCCAGCTTGGCATGAACGCCCCACGCGGCCCGCTGACCTGGGCCGACGAGATCGGGCTGGATGTGGTGCTCGGCACGCTAGAAGGGCTGCTGCGCTATTGGGGCCACGAGCGTTACCGGCCCGCGCCGCTGCTGCGCCAGAAAGTCTATGCCGGGCAGCTCGGCAAAAAGACCGGGCACGGCTTTTATAAGTACGAGACCGTCCTCGCCTGAGTTCCCCTCGCCATTACGCGGCGCGTGCCCCAGTACCTCTTCTAGGGTAGAATGGGGCAGCGCAGAGTTCTGGAAGCTTGACCGGAATGACAGCCGAACTGCAAGCTTTTGTACACCATCTGTTCATCGTCGGCGGACGCACGATCAGCATCCCGCCGCCGGGCGCCCTGGCGGAGCTGGCTCCGCCCCGCGCGGCCCGCGCGCGCGCCGGAGATACGTTCTTTATCCTGGTGACGCCGGGCACCGGGACGCACGCGACCGCCGCCCAGCTGGAAGAGCTGGCGCAGTTGGGGGCAGATGTCTACTTTGGCAGCGGCGGCGGGATCACCGGCGGGCTGCGCGAAGCCCTGCTGGCGATCCACGCCCGCGCGCTCTCCAGCATGCACGGCCCGCTGCACGTGAACGCGATCGCGCTGGCGCTGCGCGATGACCAGCTTTACGCGGCGCGGGCCGGGGGCGCGTTCGGCGCGCTGGTCCAGCCCGAGGGGGTGCACTTCCTGCCCGCAGACCGGCGTGATCCGCTGGAGATCGGCTTGCCACCGCTTGGCGCCGGGGCCGAGCCGGAGATCGATCTCGCCCGCTTCACGCTGGCGCCCGGCCAGATGTTGCTGGTGGCAGATACCGGGCTGTTCGACGCGGACGACGAGGCGCTTGCCGCCGCGCTCCGGTCCGCCGACCTGGATGCCGCCATCGGACAGCTCAAGGCGCTGGCGGGGCCGTCCCTCTCGGCGATTGTGATTCAGTTCGCCCCGGCGGGCGCGCCCGGCCCGGCGCACCTGGTCCCACAGCCCAGCCCACGTGCGCCGCGCCAGACCCCGCCCCCGGCGGTCGTATTCGGGCCGTCACGCGTGCCAGAAGCGGACTCATTCCCTGAGCCGGCCATGCCTGCCGGCGAGGCGGCAGCATCCGCGCCCGAATCTCCCCCACCCGGACCAGAACCTCAGCCGGTTGAGGCGGCGCCGCGCCCCGCCCCACCACCGCCTGTGTTCCGCGCGCGACCGCACGGGCCGCCGCCCGCGTCCGGGGACTCCCCGGCTTCGGCTGCCGGTCCCGTGCTGCGCCTGCCGGGCGTGGACACCGGCGATCTGTCTGCTGCCGCCGGCCGCGCCGCGGAGCGCCTGCGCGAAACCTGGCAGTCGGCTGCGGACCGGGCATCGACGGCAGCGCAAGCCTCGCGCCGGCGGGCGCCCGGCGGTCTGACGGCGCTGCGCGCTACGGTGGCACGTGTTGGACGGCGCATGCTGCGCGCGGTGCTCACAGGCTTGCTGGCGATCTTCGACGCGCTGTCGCGCGGGCTGAGCGCGATCCTGCCCGAGCCGGGCGAAGAAGGGCAGCAGGGCATCCCGACCAACGTCGCGGTCAGCATGGCGATCATTATCCCGGTGGTGATCGTGGTGGCCGTGGTGGGTTTTGCGCTCTCGCAGCGGGGGCGTAGCGAATTCGAGGAGTATTATCAGCGCGCCAGAGACGCCCATGCCCAGGCCATCGAGCTTTCCGGCACGACCGGCTGTCCGGCCAACACCCGCCCCAAGTGGGAAGAAGTGCTGTGGCTGGCCGAGCGGGCGCGCGAGTTTCGCCCGGATGATCTCAACGTCCTGCAGATCCGCGCCGACGCAATCAATTATCTCGACTGCTTCGACCGCGTTCAGCGGCGCGACTTGACCGTGCTGCATGAGTTCGGCGAGCAGGCCGATCTGGCCGGGCCGGTTGTCCACAACGGGGTCGAGCTGTACGTGCTCGACCGGCGTACCGGCGCGATCTATCACGACACGCTCAACGAAACCGGCACGGGCCTGACCAGCCGTGGAGATACGCCGATCATCCGGCGCGGGCAGGCGATCGGCGGCTTCACAGTGGGCGAGATATTCGACATTGAATGGCTGCGCAGCGGCGGCACCACGCACGACAACGTCCTGATCGCGCTCGACCGCAACGGCGTGCTGATCGCGCACTCGTGGACCTTTGCCGAAAGCGCCCAGCAACTGGTTATCGAGCAGCGTTGGGTCAACCCGGTGGCGATGGCCGTCTTTCGCGAGAACCTGTATGTGCTGGACACCGGCGCCAACCAGATCTGGCGTTATGTCCCCCCGGCGGGCGAGCGACGCTACAGCAACGCGCCCGATGAATACTTCACCGGAGAGGACCGGCCCGACCTGTCCGACGCGGTCGATCTGGGGATCAGCGAAACGGGTGAGGTGTTTGTCCTGTTTCGCGACGGCACCATCCAGCGCTACTTGAGCGGCAAGCCGCAGGAGTTCGTCTACAGCCTCAAACCTGAGGGGGCGCTGCAGAGCGGCAGAGCGCTGTTTGTGGACAACGACCGCGAGGCGCGCACGCTGTTCATTGTGGATCCGGAAACCGAGACGATCTACGAGACGTCGTGGGCAGGGACGTTCCAGCGCGGCTTCCGCCCGCGCAACCTGCCGAACGCCTTCGAAAACCTGACCGGCTTCTACGCCGACGCGGTGGAGCGCAACAATATGTATGTGCTGGCCGGCAACAAGCTGTATCATTTCCGGCGAAACTGACCGGTCCGTAGGGCGAGCGGCGGCGCGGCGCCGAGCGAACACGCGCCCTCCGCGCTAGGCTTGGCGATCGATCCGCCGGTTGAAGAAGCGAGAGGATGCTGTATGCGTATTCCGCAATGGGTCGTGTTTGTCTGGGTGATCGTGCTGGCTGCGGGCGCGGTCGGCGGCACGGCGCTGGCCTATCGCATCGCGCGGGATCGCGCCGCCGAACTGGACGACGTGCTCGACCTGCCCCAACTGCCTCAGCTAACGGGCCTGAATCCCTTTGCCGAAGACGTGACTCCCCCGACTCCCGCACCGCTTGACGCCGAAGAAGCGCCGGCCGTCGTGCTGACGGAACCGCAGGAAGCCGCCCCCGACCCGGCTGAGGTGGCCGCCGCGCCCGATGTGGAGCCGTCCGGTGGCGATCTCGCTCCTCAGGGGGCAGCCGAACCGGCTGCGGACACCACCGACGCGGACGTAGACGCCCTGGCCCAGCTTGAACCCTGGGACGACCCGCGCCGCGTCACGGTGCTGTTGATGGGCATCGACCAGCGCGAAGGCGAGACCGGCCCGTTCCCCACCGACACGATGATCCTGCTCTCGATCGACCCGGCCGGCAAGACCGCCGCCGTGCTGACCATCCCGCGCGATCTGTGGGTGGAGTTCCCCGGCTTGCCACAGCCCGGCAAAATCAACACCGCTATGATTCGCGGCGACCAGATCAACTATCCCGGCGGGGGAGGGCCGGCGCTGGCGATGCGCACGGTTGAGCGTAACCTGGGCGTCAAGGTGCAATATTACGTCGTGATCAACTTTGAGGTCTTCACCGAGGTCATCGACGCGATCGGGACGGTCGAGGTCTGCCCGCCTGAGCCGATCGACGACGACCAGTATCCCGACGGTTCGTACGGGACGATCTCGATCCACTTCGACGCCGGGTGCCAGGAACTCGACTCCGAGCGCCTGCTGCAATACGCGCGCACGCGCCACGGCAACAGCGACATCGATCGCTCGCGCCGCCAGCAGGAAGTCATCATGGCCGTGCGCGACCGGGTGCTGTCGGCGGGCGGCGTGATTGCGCTGCTGCCGCGCGTGCCGGCGCTGTGGGAGTCGGTTCGAGAGAACGTCCGCACCAACCTGAGCTTGCAAGATATCGTCCGGCTGGCGCTGGCTGCGGAAGGCATCTCGTCCGAAAACATCCGCCAGGGGCAGATCACCTTTGAGGAAGTGTATTTGCAGCAGTCGCCTGAAGGGGAAGACATCCTGGTCCCGATTTCGACCGACATCCGCCTGCTGATCCAGGATCTGTTCCGCCCGGCGGGCGCCCCATCGCAGCGACCCACCCCTGCGCCGGAAGCCGGCGGCTCGTGATCGCAGCGCCGGTGCGTGGAAGTCATCTGGGCGGCCCTCGTGCGAAGGCCGCCCAGTTGGTTGAGTGGGTGAAAACGGAACCGGCTAGTTGAACTCGACGAACTTCTCCAGCGACACCGCAAAGGCGCCGTTGCCGTCACCGTCGCCCGCCAGATAGCGGATGCAGTACTCGGTGGGATAGAAGCCGGGTTCGGACATGGCTTCCGGCATCGCGATTGGGGTGCAGACCTCTTCATTGCGCTCTTCGAGGAAGGCGAGCGTTATCATCGGCTCGAAGAACGTCACCCGCCCGCCGAAGGCCCCGAAGATCCAGGTGTGGGTGAACGGCTCGCCGGAAAGCTCCGGAGCCTGCGTGTTGATCATGTGGTTGCCCATGCGCGGCTCAACTGCATCGACCAACAGATACCCCGGCGGCATCTGATCATCCGGCAGCGGCATCATGCCTTGCTCGAACGTCTCGCATGTCACCGGCACCGGGTGTTCGCCACCGCCCGCATCGGGCGGGTTCGGCACGCTGCACATCGTCTCGGCCGTAGCCGGTTCGATGGCCTCGCGTTCTTCCTCGCTGATCAGATAGAAGTGGAAGTCGAAATGCGGCACGTCATAGACCCCCGGTGGCACGTGCCCGGTGGGATTCCAGTTGGCGACAAAGTGCTTGAAGGGCGTGCTGTCGGCTTCTTCGGGGAACTTCAAGGCGAGTTCGTGGCCGCAGCAGGGCATAATCACCGTCCCGTTGGCATCGACGATGTCCCACTGCCCGTCGCTGGGCGTCTCGGGCAGGTTGCTCAACGCGCTTTCGGTAAAGTACACGCCGATCAGGCTGGGGTTGCCGTCTTGGTCCAGGGTAATGAACGTCCGGATCTGGCCATCGCCCAGATCCGCAGGCTCGCCCCAGGTGGTGCCTTCGGACGGTGGAAAGGATGACTGCGGCGGTTCTTGCGCGGCGGCAGGCAGGCCGGCGAGCAAGACAAGAGCGAGGCTCAGCAGAGCGACGCGGCGGAACGACGAGTGGGAGTGGCGCACACAAAGAGACATAGCGTTTACCTCGCGACATGCGAACTAAACAAACGCCAGCGATTGAAGGTCCGTTGTGGTGCTCCACCTGAGTGGGAGGTAGTGCTGCCCCGGAGGTAGGAAGTGGGCCTTCTGTTTGAAGCAATAAATATACTAATATTAGAATTTATTCCCGTCAAGTTAGATATTTATTTCACAAATGCGCGCCCAGGGGTCCGGACGTACTGCGTGTGCACCGGCGGAAAACGCGCTATCCGGATGTTATGGGGATGTTCTACCCGGGCCGCTGTTTGCGCCGGTCTGGCGGCGCTACAGCCGCTGGAGATGGGGGACTTTGGCGCCGTCGGGATATTTCAACCCTAACCCAAGCGCGCGGTCCATGCCGATGTGCGCCATCCACGCCGGCGCGGCCTGCCACCCCGCCGTCCTCGCACATCAGCCCCAGCAGCCGGTGCTGGGTGCCGATGTAGCTGTGCTGCACTCGGCTGCGTCCTGAGCCGGGTTCAGGACGCGTCGGGCGCGTTGGGTGAAACGCTCCATTCTGTTTGATGTGTCCCTATCCAGCACCTCTAGCTCTCCTCGCCGCTGAGTCGCGTGACGAAGGGGGCCGGCTGCGCGCGGCTAATCGAGGGGTTTGCGGGCGGCAAACAGGCTGATGTGTTCCAGGTCGGCGGCTTCAAGCACGATCCAGCCGGGGAAATACGTCGGCAGTTCGCCGCGTTGCAGGACGTGCTCCGGGTCGGTGTCAGGATGCTGCGCCAGGTGGCCGATGTTGAGCGTCTGGT
>DYEN01000405.1 GCA_020725705.1 Anaerolinea sp. | reverse complement strand
TCCGCGCACGGGCCGAGGCGAGCGTGTGGCGCTGGACGCGCGAAGGTTGAGCGCCGGCTCTCAGCGTTTGCGCCCGACGATCAAAATCTGGCGGATGACGAAGGTAGGATCGCCCACCGGCGGGACGTGCGGCTGCATCCACTCGGCGACGGGCGGCGGCGCGTGGACCATCATGGCGCGCAGGCGGAGCGTCGTCGCCGCGTCGCAGCCCATTCGCTCGGACCACTCGCCGAGCGTGTGATCGACGATGAACGTCTCAACCGTCTCCACATCCAGCCCGGCTCCCCGGAAGAACCCTTCCCACTCGACCTGGTTGTAACTCCATAGATGGCTGGGATCGCGCAGGCGCTCGAACGCGTTGATATAGCGGGCGGCCTGCGGATCGCCGGGCGTGAGCTGGTCGACGACGCCGACCACGCCGCCGGGCCGCGTCACGCGGGCCATCTCCCGCACGAAGCGCGCCACATCCGGGAAGTGGTGCGGGGCCACGCGGCAGGTCACGATATCGAACTGGTTGCCGGCGAAGGGCAGGTCTTCGGCGTCGAGCTGGACGAAGGCGACCGACTCGCACCCCTCGGCGCAGAGGTTGGCGCGGGCTGCCTGGAGCATGCGCAGCGTCAGGTCGCCCGCGACCGTCCAGGCGCCTGCTTCGGCCAGGCGGCGCGCGGTGTGCCCGCCCCCGGTCGCCACGTCGAGCGCGCGCTGGCCCGGCTGCGGCGCGACCGCCTCGATCAGCCGGCTGAGCGTCTGCCCGCGCGCGTGCGTCGGCGAATGGACGTACCCTTCGGCGTGGGTCCCGAACTGCTGCTGGGTGAGTTGTTTGGCGTTGGGCGACATGCGTTGCAATCCCCGAGGCTGAGCGCGGATTCTGGGCGCATTGTACCCGCGCCGCGCCTGCTCGCCAAGACAAAAACGGGCGCTCAAACGAGCGCCCGCCCACACCCTTTCGACCCTGCCTGCCTAGCGGTCGCTGACGATGCGCAGGATGTACAGGAACAGGTTGATGAAGTCGAGATAGAGCTTCAGCGCGCCGATGATCGCCACGCGGCGCACGGTCGCCTCGCCGCTGCCCATGCCGGCCAGCTCGATCTCGGTGGCTGCGCGCTTGATCCACTGCGTGTCATAGGCCGTCAGCGCGGTGAACAGCAGCACGCCCGCGTAGGTCACGATCCAGTACAGTGTTGAGCTGGCCCAGAAAATGTTGATCACGCTGGCGATGATCAGCCCGATCAGGCCCATCAGCAGATAGCTGCGCATGCCGGAGAGGTCTACGTTGGTTGTGAAGCCAACGATGCTCATGGCCGCGAACATTGCCCCGGCGGCGAACAGCGCCAGCCAGATGTCGGCCAGGCTCGCCCAGAAGAAGATCGTAGACAGCGTCACACCGTTGAGCGCGGCATAGAGCAGATACACGCCGGTAGCGCGTTGGGCGCTCATTTTCGTGATGCGCATGCTGAGGTAGATCACCAGCACCAGCTCGATCACCACGACGGGCAGCAGCACCGGGACGAGCGCTTCGGTCATCACCGTGGCGAAGAAGATGGCGACGGCTGCGCTGAGGCCCAGCC
>DYEN01000404.1 GCA_020725705.1 Anaerolinea sp. | reverse complement strand
GGCGGGATCGACCCCATCACCGCCATCCGCATGGGCACGCTCAACACTGCCGAGGCGTTCCGCCTGGCGGACATTGGCGCCATTGCGCCCGGACGCCGCGCCGACCTGTTCGTCTTCTCGGACCTGGCCGCGCCACAGGCCGAACTCGTCTTGCGCAGCGGGCAGGTCGTGGCGCGCGAGGGCAAGCTGCTGGCCCCGCTGCCAACGCCGGACACGCGGCAGCTTCCCCCCTGTGTCAATATCGACTGGTCGAAGATAGATTTCCGCATTCCGGCCCAGGGGCGGCGCATCCGTGTGATCGGCAGCATCCCGAACCAGCTTATCACCGAGCACCGCGTGCTGGATGCGCGCCTGGAAGATGGCTGCGCCGTGGCCGACCCATCACGCGATCTGCTGAAGATGGTCGTCATCGAGCGCCATCTGGCGACGGGCCGCATCGGCAAAGGGTTCATCCAGGGCATCGGGCTGCAGCGCGGAGCAATCGCGGGCACAGTCGCGCACGATCACCACAACCTGATCGTGATCGGCGTCGACGACGTCAGTATGCGCACCGCCACGCGAGCCGTCGAGCAGATGGGCGGCGGGCTGGTGGCGGTCGACGGCGAGCAGGTGCTGGCCGAACTTCCGCTGCCTGTCGCCGGGCTGATGAGCACTGCGCCCATTCACCAGGTGCGCGCCGGGCTGGATCGTGTGCTGGATGCAGCCCGCAGCGTGCTCGGCTCGCCGCTGCACGACCCCTTCATGGCGATGGCGTTCATGGCGCTGGAAGTCATCCCCAGCCTCAAGCTGACCGACCTGGGGCTGGTGGATGTGGACCGCTTCGAGATCGTCGATCTGTTCGTGGATTAGCGGGCGGCGCACAACCCGCCGCGCGTCTGCCCGGCGCGGGCACATGGTCAAAGCGCCTAATCCGGCTGGCACTTCATTTGGTGCCGTTTGACATTTTCTTTTGCGCGTTTTTCCACTAAACTGAATAAGAGTGAAGGCGCGGTGTGTCTCGCGCGATCGAACTTAGTCCGGTTATTTCAAGGAGAAGCGTATGCTCAGAAAATTGTCTGTGCTGGGCCTGTTGGTGGCCGTGGCGCTGGGCGGGTTCGCCGCCGGTGCGCCGAGCGCCACCGCACAGGACGAGGGGATCATTTTCGGTGTCATTCTCGTCGGACCCAGGGATGACCACGGCTGGAGCGAGGCGCACTACACCGCAGGGCTATACGTCGAAGAGAATCTGCCCGGCGCCAAGATGATCGCACTGGAAAGCCTGAACTCGGCAGCCCGCCCTGAGACTACGCTCGACCAGGTGGTCGAAGACATGGTCAACCAGGGCGCCAAGCTGATCCTCACCACCTCGGCGGACTTTGAGGTGGATACGACCGAGGTCGCCGCGCTCTATCCGGACGTGGTCTTCATCAACATCTCCGGCGACGACGCCCTGTGGGGCATCGCGACGGACAACCTCGGTAACATCATGGGTCAGATGGAATACGGCAAGATGATCGCCGGTTGCGCCGCCGCGCTGAAGACCCAGACCGGCTCGATCGCCTATGTCGGCCCGCTGATCGACCCTGAGACAACCCGTCTGGTCAACTCAACCTACCTCGGCGCGCGGCACTGCTACGAAACCTACCGCGGCCTGGACCCGGACGATCTGCGCTTCCAGGTGACGTGGATCGGCTTCTGGTTCAATATCCCCGGTGTCACGCTCGACCCGACCGAAGTCGTGAATGGCTTCTTCGACGGCGGCGCCGATGTGGTGATCTCCGGCATCGATACCACCGAGGCCATCGTGGTGGCGGGCCAGCGCGCGGCTCAGGGCCAGACCGTGTGGGCTATCCCCTACGACTTTGAAGGCGCCTGCGCCGAAGCGCCGGACATCTGCCTGGGCGTCCCGTACTTCCACTGGGGTCCAGTCTATCTGGAGACCGTCCGGCAGGTCATGGAAGGGACCTGGGAGCCGTCGTGGATCTGGCGCGGCCCCGATTGGGACGACATCAACAACCCCGAAACGACCACCGTCGGCTTCATCTATGGCGACGGCCTGACCGATGAAGAAAAGGCGATTCTGGACGAGTTCATCGCCCAGCTCGCGGCAGGCGCCAAGGGTGAAGAAGGCGGGCTGAACCTGTTCACCGGCCCACTGTATTTCCAGGATGGCTCGGTCTACCTGGAGGAAGGCGAAGTCGCCACACCCAAGCAGATCTGGTTCGCCGCCGCCAACGCGGATGAGGCGACCACGCCGGATGAGGTCAACCCGCCGCAACTTCTGCAGGGGATTATCGGCACCAGCCAGTAAGACGCAGCAGATCGCATGCAGGGAGAGGGGCAACCGTGCCCTCTCTC
>DYEN01000403.1 GCA_020725705.1 Anaerolinea sp. | reverse complement strand
CCTGACGCTGGCCCAGGCGATCGTCCTGCGGCACGGGGGCCGGATCGCGATCGAGAGCACGCCGGGAGCGGGCACCACGGTCACGCTCGCGCTGCCGGCAGCCGAAAGCTGGTGAGGAACGATGGACCGGCTGCTGGAGCAGGCGCTGGCCTGCGTCGATTGGTTCTACCAGCGGATCTTTCGCTCGTGGCCCGGCGCGGTGACCGAGGTGCTGAATCAGTGCACGCTGAGCTACAGCGGCGATGTGCGGCTGACCGGCGCCAATCACATCTGGCCGCAGCAGCCCGACGCGCTCAGCGAACGCGTTCTCGCCAGCGCGGCGCGCTTCTTCGCGGCCTTCCACGCCGCGTGGAGCGTGGTGGTGACCGACACCTACATGCCGGAGTGGAACGAACGGCTGGAAGCCGGCGGCTATTTCACCCGCTGGAGCACGCCGCTGATGGTCCTGACCGGGGCGCCGTTGCACGTTCGCGGTAACCCCACGGCCCGCATCGAGCGCGCCACCACCCGCCAGCACATCACCGACATCGCGCAGGTGATGGCCGAAGCGTTCGGATCCGGCAGCGGGGTTAACGACCGGATCGGGCGCCCGGAACACCTCGGCCAGAGCGACATCGCGCATTACCTGGCCTACGTGGACGGCGAACCTGTGGCCTGCGCAACTATCGCGCTGTACGGCGACATGGCCGGGATCTGGAACGTTGGCACGCGCTATCGCTTCCGCCGCCAGCGCTTCGCGACCACGCTCATGAACGTGGTGCTGGCCGACCTGCGGGCGCACGGCATCGGGGCGTCAATGCTCATGGCCTCGGCTGCCGGGCGGCCCCTCTACGAGCGGCTTGGCTACCGGCAGATCGGCACGACGACCTACTACGGACCGCCCTACCGGACCGCCTTCGGCAACCTCTAGCACCGACGGAGCCGGACATGACCGACGACGCGCTGGCCTTCTACGAGCAACTCGCCAACGACTATCACCTCATCTACAGCGACTGGGAGCAAAGCATCCAGCGCCACGCTGCCGCGCTCGACCGCGTGATCCGCTTCCACCTGCCGGGGGATGGGCTGACCGTGCTCGACTGTGCCGCCGGGATCGGCACGCAGGCTATCGGGCTGGCCCAACGCGGCTATCGGGTGCACGCCACCGACCTCAGCCCGGCAGCCATCGCGCGGGCCGCGCAGGAAGCCGCCCGGCGCGGCGTGGCGCTGACGACCGGCGTGGCGGATTTCCGCACGCTGGCCGGGCAGGTGCCGGGCGTGTTCGACGTGGTGCTGGCCTGCGACAACGCACTGCCGCATCTGCTGGACGACGCCGATCTGCTGCGCGCCGCCGAGAATATGCGCGCCAAGCTGCGCCCCGGCGGTTTGCTGCTGCTCAGCATCCGCGATTACGACGAGCTGCGACGTGAGCAGCTCCGGGTCACGCCGCCGACGGTCATCGACGCGCCTGAGGGACGGCGCATCGTGTTCCAGGTGTGGGACTGGGCGCCGGACGGCCGGACCTATACGCTGGAGCTGTTCATCGTGCGGCGCGCCGGCGACGGCTGGCAGACCGGCAGTTATCGCGCACGCTATCGCGCGCTGGAGCGGGCCGAGCTGGGCGCGATCCTGACGCGCGCGGGCCTGACGGACATTCGCTGGTACATGCCGCAGGACGTCGGCTTTCATCAGCCCATCGTCACCGCGCGCCCGGCCTGAGCACGGACCGGTGCTGCTTGTCAAGCGCCCTGCCCGCCACTAGTATTAGGGACAGGCGCACCGGCGCGCGGCACCCTTTTGGCACCAGGGCAGCGAAGTATGCACAAAGTCAGCGTATCGGTTCCGGCGGTCTGCACCAATCTTGGGCCGGGCTACGACGTCCTCGGTCTGGCCCTCAACCTGCGCAACACGGTCGAGATGGCGCTGCGCGACGACGATCAGCTTGCCATCCAGGTGCGCGGGGAAGGCGCCGACCGGCTGCCGGAAGATTTCTACAACCCGGCGATGATGGCCGCCATCACGCTCTTCCAGGCCCTGGAGCGCGCGCCCGCCGGCCTGACGCTGAGCTGCGCCAACCGCATCCCGCTCGATGTGGGCCTGGCAGCGCGGACGGCGCTGATCGTCGGCGGGCTGGTCGCCGCGAACAACCTGCTCGGCAGCCCGCTGGGGCGCGAAGCCCTGATCGCGCTCGCCAGGCGGATCGGCGGTGAGCCGGAGGCGGTCGTCGCGGCGATGCGCGGCGGACTGAGCGTGTGCAGCGCCGGGCCGGGCGATCTACTCTATCGCACGGTGGACATCGAGCCGCTGCACGTAGTGCTGATCATCCCCGACCTACCGGGCTATCCGCAGCGGCTGCGCGACGACCTGCCCCAGGCGGTGCCGCTGGCTGACGCGGTGCACAACCTGGGCCGGGCGCTGCTGGTGGTTGAGGCGCTGCGCGAGGGCGACTTTGCCCTGCTGGGGCGCGCGCTGGCCGATCGCCTGCACGAGCCGTACCGCACCGGCGATATCCCCGCCTATCGCCAGGTCGTCGAAGCGGCGCGCGAGGCCGGAGCAGACGGGGTCGCGCTGTGCGGCGCGGGTCCGGCGCTGGCCGCCTTCGCCGCGCGCGATCACGCCGCGATCGAGCAGGCGATGGCGGCAGCGTTCGAGCAGGTGGGGGTGACCGCGCGCACACTGATCGTCGCGGTTGACACGCAGGGCGTGGTGATCAACGTCGTGGAGTAGCAGCGCCCATCCCGCGCTGAGGAGAAGCCCAGGTGATCCGCTCGCCCCTCTGAACTGCACGCCTGACCGGGCGCATCACCGGCCTGGTCGCTGCGTTGCTGCTGATCGAGTTCCTCGACGAGCTGGTGTTCGGCGCGCGCGAGGCGGCCTGGCCCTTCATCCGCCACGATCTGGGCCTGTCGTACACGCAGATCGGGCTGCTGCTCGGCATCCCCGGCCTGTTCAGCGCCGTGGTCGAGCCGGCGCTGGGCGTGCTGAGCGATCTGTGGAACCGCCGCGCCCTGATTCTCGGCGGCGGGGTGCTGTTTAGCGTGGCGCTAATCCTGGTTGCGCTCAGCCCGGCGTTTGGCGTGCTGCTGGCCGCGTTCCTGCTGCTCTACCCGGCGTCGGGCGCGTTCGTCAGCCTGTCGCAGGCCGCGCTGATGGACGCCGATCCGGCGCGGCGCGAGCACAACATGGCCCGCTGGACGCTGGCCGGATCGGTCGGCGTGGTGGCCGGGCCGCTGGCCGTCAGCGCGGCGGTGGCGCTGGGCGCAAGCTGGCGCGGGTTGTTCGGCGCGTTTGCCGCCCTGACGCTGGTCGCGCTGGCGCGGGCGTGGCGGGCACCGCTGGGCCGGGCAGCCGCAGACGATCCGCCTGAGGCGCCCTCAGGCCTGCGCGACGGGCTGCGCGCCGCATGGCAAGCCATGCTGCGCCGGGACGTGTTGCGCTGGCTTGTCCTGCTCCAGTTCTCGGACCTGATGCTCGACATTCTCTACGGCTTCCTGGCGCTGTATTTTGTGGATGTGGCGGGCGTCCGTCCGGCGATGGCGGGGCTGGCGGTCGCGGTGTGGACGGTCGTCGGCCTGCTCGGCGACGTGCTGCTGATCCCGCTGCTGGCGCGTGTGTCGGGGCTGCGCTATCTGCGCTGGAGCGCGGCGGCGGTTGCCGTTCTGTTTCCCGTCTTTCTGCTGGCCGAGCCGCTGGCGCTTAAGCTGATCGTGCTGGGGGTGCTGGGGCTGTTGAACTCCGGCTGGTACGCGATCCCGATGGCCCAGCTTTACGCCACCCTGCCCAACCAGAGCGGCGCCGCCCTGGCAGCAAGCAACGTGGCCGGGCTGGCGGGCAGTCTGTTCCCGCTGGCGATCGGCGGGGTGGCGCAGGTCGCCGGGCTGGACGCGGCGATGTGGCTGCTGCTGGCCGGGCCGCTGGCGCTGCTGATCGGCCTGCCCCGGCACGCGCCGCCGCCGTTTGTCGCAAATCTATCATTTTAATTGACGAATCCGTCACGGCTTGCTAGACTTATAGGCAACTTAGGCAGGCAGTTTGGACAGGCGACTTACACGCGTTCCTACATGCCAATCGAGAGCGACCGACAGGAGATACTGATGGCCGACGTTCAGGAAAACACCCAGGTAGAAACCCCGATTTTGACCGTAACCCCTGTCGCGCTAGCGAAGATTCGCCAGTTAATGGAAGAGCGCGAGCTGTCGGGCGTGGCGCTGCGGGTCTTCGTACAGGGCGGCGGCTGCTCCGGTCTGTCGTACGGGATGGCGTTCGAGCCGAACTTCTACCCGCAGGATCACCGGGTTGAGGTGGACGGCGTCGAACTGGTGATCGACCCGAACAGCCTGCTGTACATGCGTGGCTCCGAGATCGACTACGTGGACAGCCTGATGGGCGGCGGGTTCGCGATCAACAACCCGAACGCGGTCGCCTCGTGTGGCTGCGGGCATTCCTTCCGCACCAGCGACGACGACGCAGACGACGCCTACGGCGGCGGGGGCTGCGCCTGCGGCCACTAAACCGCGTTGCGCTCAACCGGATAGACACCCCGCGAGGCCGGGCTACCTAAAACGCCCGGCCTCGTTTGCTGTGCCGGCACCGCACGCCTCACGCAAACGGCAGCGCGCACACCACGCCGCGCACGTCACCGCCTTCGAGGGCGACGGTGACTGCGGTCCCCGGCTCGAAGTGCGGTCGCTTCATCACCGCCAGCGCGATCGGCCCGAAGGCGGGCGACACCACCGCCGACGTGACCTCGCCTGCGCTGCGCCCCTCGACCCGCACCACTGCGCCGGACGCAGCCGGCGCATCAAGCCGCAACCCGGCAAGCTGCCGCGTGATCTTGTCATAGTTGATCTGGCGCGCGATGACTTCCTGGCCGCTGTAGCAGCCTTTGGCCCCGGCGATGGCCGCGCGCAGACCCGTTTCGAGCGGCGTGTAGGCGTCGGTCAGCTCGTGACCGGCGGCGGGCAGCCCGGCCTCGACGCGCAGCACGTCATAGGCGTCTGGGGAGAGCGGTTCCGCCCCTCCCTGGCGCAGACGCGCTTCGAGCGTCTCGGCGGCTTCAACCGGGATCAGCAGCCGCCAGCCCAGGTTCAGCGCCGGTTCCGGCCCCAGCACCCGCATCTCAACGCCCGCCGCTTCGAGCGTCACCAGCGCGCCCGGCTCCGGAGTCTGCGCCAGCCCCAGCGCGGCCAGCACGTCCGGCGCGGCGGGGCCGAGCAGGTCGAACTGGGCCAGTGTGTCGCTCTCGTCGAGCACGCTGACGCGGTCCATGAAGAAGATCCGCCGCTGGAGATAGCGCGCCGTGGCCGGTCCGCGACCCGGCAGCGTGATCACGCCGAGCGCGTCGTCTTCCGGTACCAGGCGCCACACGTCGAGAATCCGCGCCGTGCCGGATGTCAGCACGGTCACCTGAGTGCGTCCGGGCTGAAGCTGGCGGATGTCGTTGGTCGTCTGCCGCTGAACATACTCGTTCCGGTCTGGGCCGGTCAGGCGCAGCCAGCCCGGCTCCGGCACGCGCCAGAAGGTCGCACCGCTGCGCCCGGCCTGGTAGCCGGCTCCCAATCGATCGTCTTGCTCGTTCACTGCACGCTCCCTCTCTTGCCTACCGAAATTCTAGGCAAAGCAGGCGGGCGGCGGCAAACGCAGCGCAACGACCTGGGGTATAATCGCAGGCGAGCGCCACAGGCGGGACTGGCGCGTCTGGCAAGGCGGAGAGGGGGACGAGGCATGCGAGGATTAAGGCTGCATCCGGCCCGCGTGGCGCTGGCTGCCGCCGCGCTGACCCTGGCGGCCCTGGCGTGCAACCTGACGACCGAAGACGAGCCGACCGCGACACCGCCGCTGCCCTTCCTGCGCGTCACCAGCACCGTCACGCCGGTTTTCGTGATCCAGACGCCAACCCCCACTCCGACCGATGTCGCGCTCGCCAACCCGACGCAGGCGCCCCCCACGGTTGTTAACTGCGTCCCGCAAACCAACTGGCCGGTCTATGTCGTCGTGCCGGGCGACACACTCAGCCGCATCGCGGAGCGCACCCGCTCAACCACGGCGCAGCTTGCCCAGGCCAACTGCCTCGCCAACCCTGGGCTGATTTTCGTCGGGCAGCGGTTGTACGTGCCGTCCCTGCCCCCCGCGCCGACCGCTACGCCTGCTCCGACCGCCGACGCGCGGCTGCCGGTGTTCTCTCAGGCGCTAACCGTCGATCCGCACTGGATCGGGGCGGATGGCCGCCCGGTGACCTATTCGCGCACCGTTCGCATCCAGGCAGGCGAAGTATCCAACGCCGCCTCGGTCACGTTCTACGCCGGCAACGCAGCGGGCGG
>DYEN01000402.1 GCA_020725705.1 Anaerolinea sp. | reverse complement strand
GGGGCCGCCCGTCGCCGCCGGATACGAGCCGAGCATCTTGACCATTGACGCCTGCCGCAGCAGCTCGATCAGGGCGGCCTCGGCGGGCGGGTCCTGCCAGTGGCCCTCGAAGTCGAGATAGAACCAGTATTGCCAGGGGCGCCCTCGCATCGGGCGCGACTCGATCTTGGTCAGGTTGATCCCGCGCCTGGCGAAGGCGTCCAGGCAGCGGACCAGCGCGCCCGGTCCATGCCGCACGGCGAAGACCAGCGAAGTCTTGCTGGGGTCACGGCGGGGCGCGTCGGTGGAGCCGATGATGAAAAAGCGGGTCGAATTGTTGGGGTCGTCTTCGACGGAACGCTCCAGCACGTTCAGGCCATACAGCTCTCCGGCCAGCGCGCTGGCGATGGCGGCGGTGTGCGGCTCCGGCTGGGCAGCGAGATCACGCGCGGCGCCGGCGGTGTCGTTCCAGGCAACCGGTTCCCATCCCCGCCGGCGTAGCGTGGCGGCGCACTGAGCCAACGCCTGCGGATGCGAGCGCACTTTGCGCACATCTTCCAGCGTTGTGCCGGGCGGCGCCAGCAGGCAGTGGCGCACCGGCAGGATATGCTCGCCCTGCACGCGGAAGTCATGCTCCATCAGCAGCTCGTACGCCTGGGAAACCGTCCCCGCCAGCGCGTTCTCGACCGGCAGCATCCCGGCGGTTGCCGCGCCGGACTTGATCGCCTCGAAAATGCCCGCGAATGTCTCGCACGGCAGCGTCTGAGTGTCTGGCCCGAAATAGCAGCGGATCGCCTCTTCGGAGTAAGCGCCGTGGACGCCCTGGAACGCAACGATGAGTTCGCTCAACGTCTCATGTCTCCTGATGCTCGCCCGCCGGGCCGCGCTCGAGCAGCGCCTCAAGCGCCAGCCGGTAGCCGAGCCAGCCCAGCCCGCTGATCTGCCCAACGCAGACCGGCGCGATCAGCGAGGTGTGGCGGAACGGCTCGCGGGCATGGATGTTGCTCAGATGCACCTCGATGGCCGGCAGGCCGACCGCGCTCAGCGCGTCGCGCAGGGCGACGCTGGTGTGCGTGTAGGCGCCGGGGTTGAGGATAAGTGCGTCTGCCCAGCCGCGCGCATCATGAATCGCGTCGATCAGCGCGCCCTCGTGGTTGCTTTGCAGCGTGCGGATTTCCGCGCCGCGCTCGGCGGCGTAGGCGCGCAGGCGGGCGTCGATCTCGTCGAGTGTCACCCGCCCGTAGACATCCGGCTCGCGTGTGCCGAGCAGGTTCAGGTTGGGGCCGTGCAACACCAGAATCTTCATGCGCGCAGCGCCTCCAGCACCGCCATCACATCCGCACGCGGCACGTCGCGCGCCACACGCGGGCGCCCGATTCCGTCCAGCAGCACAAACGTCGCCGCGCCGCCACGCCACTTCTTGTCGTGCGCCATCGCCGCCCACAGCGCCTCCGGATCGAGATCGGCGTAGCGGGTGGGCAGTTCCAGCCCGGCCAGGACCTGCTCGATCCGTTCCGCCAGGCCCGGCGCGGCCAGCCCCAGCCGCTCTGAGAGCAGGCCCGCGCCCACCAGCCCCACCGCGACCGCCTCGCCGTGCCGCCAGGCGTAGCCGCTGGCCTGTTCGATGGCGTGGGCGAAGGTGTGGCCCAGGTTGAGGTAGGCGCGCACGTTCTGCTCGGTGCGATCCCGGTTGACCACATCGATCTTGACCCGCGCGGCGCGGGCGATGACCGTTTCCACCGGCTCGGGTCCGTGCGCCGCCAGATGGTCGAGCAGGGGCGGATCGGCGATTAGCGCAGCCTTGACGACCTCGGCCAGCCCGCAGCGCCACTCGATGCGGGGCAGCGTGCGCAGGGCGTCCGTGTCTGCGAAGACGGCCAGCGGGTCCTTGAACGCCCCGGCGAGGTTCTTGCCCTGGGGCAGATCGACGCCGACCTTGCCGCCGATGCTGGCGTCCACCATCGCCAGCAGGCTGGTCGGCGCCTGGACGAGCGCGATCCCGCGCATGAAGGTCGCCGCTGCAAAACCGGCCAGGTCGCCGATCACCCCGCCGCCGAGCGCGATCAGCAGGCTGGCACGGTCTGCCCCGACCGCCAGCAGTTCACCGTACAGCCCGGCGAGCGTCTGGAGCGTCTTGTACTGCTCGCCGTCGGGCAGGGTGATCAGGCGTGCGCCGGGCAGGCGTTCGACCAGCGCCAGACCGTAGAGCGGGGCGAGCGGCGTGTTGGTGACCACCGCCACGCGCGAGAACCCGCCGCGCCGCACAAATTCCGGCAGGGCGCCTTCCAGCGCCCCCGGCCCGACCAGGACGGGGTACTCGCGTTCCGCGCCGCGCACGGTTAGCTCGTGCAGGTTTGCCACAGCGTCACAATCTCCTCGGCGATCGCTTCCGGCGGGCGTCCGTCGGTCTTGACCCGGTGCGGCAGCGCGGCGTAGAGCGGGGCGCGCGCCGCGAAGAGCGCTTCCAGCCGGGCATGATCGCCGGCAAAGAGCGGGCGCTCGGCGCCTTGCCCCAGGCGCTCGACGATCGTGTCTAGCTCCGCGCTGAGCCAGACCACCACGCCCCGCGCCAGAAACGCGGCGCGTGTGTCCGGGTCGAGCAGCGCGCCACCCCCGGTAGCGATCACGTGCGCGTCCAGCAGCGCGGCCCGCTGACAGGCACGGCGCTCCAGGTGCCGGAAGGCTGCCTCGCCGTCCTGCGCGAAGATGGTCGCGATCGAGCGCCCGGCCGCCTGCTCGACCAGCTCGTCCGTGTCAACGAACGGCCAGCCCAGCCGTGCCGCAACCAGCCGCCCGACGGTCGTCTTGCCCGCGCCCATGAACCCGGCCAGCACCAGGTTGCGCGGCGCGTTAGAGCCAGTCGTCATAGCCGAACCGCCAGGGCACGTTGTCCATCGCCAGCGCATCCACCCGCGCCTGGCGCAGCGCGGCAAACCGCGGGCGGATCTCGTCTAGGCTGTCACCGCCCAATTTGCGCAGCAGCTCATCGGCCAGCACGAAGGCGACCATTGCCTCGATCACCACCACGGCGCGCGGCGTGGCGCAAAAATCGCTGCGCTCGTAGACGGTTTGGGCCGGCTCGCCGGTCGCCAGATTGACCGTGCCCAGTGGCGTGAGGGTGGTGCTGATCGGCTTCATGGCGGCGCGCACGACCAGCGGTTCGCCGGTTGTCATGCCGCCTTCCAGCCCGCCGGCGCGGTTGGTGGCGCGGACCAGCCGACCCGCCTCGTCGCGCATGATCGCGTCGTGGACCTGCGTCCCGCGCCGGGCGGCGTTCTCGAAGGCCGGGCCGATCTCTACGCCCTTGATGCTCTGCACGCTGCACACGGCGGCGGCCAGCCGTCCCGTCAGGCGGCGGTCGTAGTGGACATGCGACCCCAGACCCGGTGGCAGGCCGAGCGCGACGACCTCGATGATGCCGCCGAGCGTGTCGCGGTCGATCTTGGCTTGGCGGATGGCGGCCTCGATGCGCGCCGAGGCGTCCGGATCGGGGCAGCGCACCGGCGACTCTTCTGCCGCGGCGAAGCGCGCCGGGTAGTCGGGCGGCTCCGGCAGGTGGGCGGCCTCGCCGCCGATGGCGATCACATAGCCGCCGACCGTGATGCCGAACTCCGCCAGCAGCCGTTTGCAGATCGCCCCCACCGCCACGCGGGCCGCCGTTTCGCGCGCGCTGGAGCGTTCCAGCGCCAGCCGCAGGTCGCGATAGCCGTACTTGATCGCGCCGGTCAGGTCGGCGTGGCCGGGGCGCGGCGTGACCAGCGGCTCGATGTCCTTCTGCGCCCAGTTCTTCCAGTCGCGGTTTTCGATCTCCAGGCTGATCGGCCCGCCGGTGGTGTGCCCGTTCATCACGCCACCGGTCAGGCGTGCGCGGTCGCGCTCGATCTGCATCCGCCCGCCGCTACCATAGCCTTGCTGGCGGCGCGCCAGATCGCGCGCCAGGTCGTCCGGTGACAGCGCCAGCCCGGCGGG
>DYEN01000401.1 GCA_020725705.1 Anaerolinea sp. | reverse complement strand
GGACGACTCCAAGTGAGCGGATAGCGGGGGTATAATGGCACGGTTTGTCAAGGAGAACCGTGACCGCCATCCTATCTATTTCATCCCCTTTCAAGCGCCTGCTGGATTATTACCGCGACGGCGAATATTTCCGCCTGTTGGGGCGTTTTGCCCTGCCGATTGCCCTGCAATACCTGCTTTCGGCTTCGCTGAACATGGCCTCGGCGGTGATGATCGGTCAACTGGGCGAGACCGCCGTCGCCGCGGTGGGGCTGGCCAATCAGGTCTGGTTCCTGATGAACCTGGTGGTCTTCGGCGTGGTCAGCGGGGCGGCCATGTTCGTGGCGCAACTGTGGGGCAAGGGCGACATCGCCGGCATCCGCCGCGTCCTCGGCCTGACGGTCAAACTCGGGCTGGGGGCGGCGCTGCTCTTTTGGGCGCTGGCCACCTTTTGGCCGGCCGGCGTCCTGCGGCTCTACACCGCCGACCCGGCCGTGATCGAGCAGGGGGCGAGTTTCCTGCGGATTGTCTCCTGGTCGTATGGGCTGTACGCCCTGAGCGCCTCCTACTACGCCAGCCTGCGGGCGACGGGCAACGTGCGCCTGCCGCTGGTGGTGAGCAGCGCAGCGCTGGCCCTGAACGTGGGCTTTGCCTACCCGCTGATTTTCGGCTTTGCGCCTCTCGGCCTGCCCGCCCTGGGCAGCGACGGCGCGGCGCTGGCCACGCTGATTGCGCGTCTGCTGGAATGCCTGACCGTGCTGGCGCTGGTTTACCGTGATCCAACCGCGCCATCGGCCGCCTCGCTGCACGACCTGCTGGATGTGGACCTGGGCTTCATGGCGAGGGTGCTCAAACCGGTTCTGCCGGTGATCGCCAACGAGACGTTGTGGTCGTTTGGCATCACCACCTACAACGCCATCTATGGCCGCATCGGCACGCAGGCGGTGGCGGCGATTAACATCATCGGCACCATCGAGCAGGTGGCTTTCGTGCTTTTCTTTGGGCTGGGTCAGGCCACGGCCATCCTCATCGGC
>DYEN01000400.1 GCA_020725705.1 Anaerolinea sp. | reverse complement strand
CCCCCGCCTCGATCGCCCCGGCCAGCCGCGCCGGATCCGGCACCAGCAGCGAGGCTGCCGCAGCCGCCGCCAGAATGTTGGCGATGTTAAACGCCCCGACCAACGGCGACTCCACCGCGACGCTCAGCGCGCCGGGGCCGGTCAGCGTAAAGCGCGTTACGTCCGGGCCGTAGTCGATCGCCTGCGCCTGGAAGTCCGCCGGGGTGGCGTCGGCGGCGTAAGTCACGACGCGGTCCACACCCCGCGCCATCTGCCGGAAATAGGCCGCGCTGGGATCGGCGGCGTTGATCACGGCCCCCTTGGGCGTGCCCGGCTTGCGCTCGGACTCCGCGGCCATCTCGAACAGGCGCGCTTTGTCCCGCCGGTACTGTTCCCACGTGCCGTGAAAATCCAGGTGTTCGTGGGTGACGTTGGTCAGCACGGCCACGTCGAACGCCACCCCCCCCACACGCCCCTGCGCCAGCCCGTGCGAAGTCGCCTCGATCACGGCGTGCGTCAGCCCGGCCCCAACCATCCTGGCCAGGTACATCTGTACCTCGTCGGCAGGGGGTGTCGTGACGTGCAGGCCCGTTTCCAGCGTCTCATCGCCGATCACCGCGCTCACGGTCGAGAGCAACCCGGCGCGATATCCGGCAGCGATCAGGATGCTGTGTAACAGGGTGGCGGTGGTCGTCTTGCCGTCGGTGCCGGTCACGCCGAACACCGTCAGCCGGCGCGATGGGTGGCCGTAGTATGCCGCCGCCAGCGGCCCCAGCGCCTGCATCCCGTCCGCCACCTGCGCGTAGGGCACCGGGCACTCGACCTCGCCCGGCGGGCGCGTCCCGACCACCGCCGCTGCCCCGCGCTCGATCGCCTCGGGGATCAGCGCGTGCCCGTCGACCGAACGCCCCACACGCGCCAGGAACACACCACCCGGCTGCACATGCTGCGCGGTTTCGCTCACCGGGGCGGTGATCTCGGCGTCCGTTTGCGGCAGCGCCAGCACGCCCGGCACCCCGGCCAGCAGTTCGAGAAACCTCATGCCTTCTCCCTCGCGATTGACAGCGGCCCGTACCGGTAATTGTACAGAAGAAATGATTTCCCTGTCGGGCCGCCGGAAGCCCCTCATCTTGTCAGCAAAACGCGCCAGGGCAGCCCTGGCGCGCAGGTGAGAGACGCTTGCGCCCCGCGGTCACGCGCCGGCGTGGTTGAGGCGCTCCATCTGCCCGGCGCTCAGGCGGACATCCAGCGCCCCGATGTTCTCCGCCAAATGCCGCGGCTCGCTGGCCGCAATGAGCGGGATCACAGGGGGATCGCTGTGCATCATCCACGCCAGGACAACCTGATTGGGCGTCGCGCCGGCCTCCGCCGCCACCTCGCGCAGCACGCGCAGGCGGGCTTCGGCATCCGGCCCCCGGTACTGCTCCGGCACGGGGCGGTCGTCGCGCACATATGCCCCACCCAGCAGCGCCGAATAGGCCAGCAGGGTGAAGTCGTGCCGCCGCGCCCGGACGTAATCGAGCAGGTCGTCATTCACCGAAATCTGCGGGTCGAAGCTGGCGCCCGGCTTGGGACGCAGGTAGGTGTAACGCTGCTGCACGCAGCAGAACGACGGCCAGTCATGGGTTTTCGACACCCAGTGCGCCTGCTCCAGCCGCCAGGCCAGATAGTTGCTGGCCCCGATGAAGCGCACCTTGCCGGCACGCACCAGCCTGTCGAAGGCGGCCAGCGTCTCGTCCAGCGGCGTGACCCGGTCATCAACATGAGCGTAATACAGGTCGATGGTCTCCACACCCATCCGGCGCAGGCTTTTCTCGCACTCGGTTTCGATCTGCGCCGCCGTCAGCCCGCGCTCGACACCGGGCATGTTGAAGCCTACCTTGCTCGCCAGAAACAGATCGGCCCGGTTGCCGCGCGCCTTCATCCAGCGCCCAAGCAGGCTCTCGCTCTCACCCCCTTGACCGCCTTCGACCCAGTGCGCGTAGATGTTCGCGGTGTCGATGAACGTCCCGCCGGCTGCCACATATTGATCGAGTAATTCAAACGAGGTCCGCTCGTCGTTGCGCGTGCCGAAATACATGGCGCCCAGGCAGAGCGCGCTGACATCCACGCCGGTATTTCCCAACGGCACGGTTTGCATATCCCCTCCTCCTCAACCTTGCACACAGCCAGCCTTCGCCTGACACAAGAAGGAAACGCCAGGGGTCTGCGACCTCTGGCGCTGCTCACCTGACTACAACTGCTCTGATACTGCGCTAGCGCAGGCGGTTGGACAGCGCGGCCAGGTCGCCCCGCACGCTGCCGTCGATCACCTTGTCCCCTGCGCGCAGCACCAGGCCGCCCAGGATGTCCGGATTGACCCGGTAGTCGATTGACTGCGCGCCGGTCGCCTTCTGGACCTCGGCTTTCTCGTCCTCGGTGAGCGGCACAGCCGAAATGACTTCGATATGGCTGCCCAAGTTGCGCGCGTCCGGCGGCACTTCGGCGAAGAACTTCTTGATCACGGTGCGCTGTCCCTTCTCGTCCAGCGCCTCCCCGACCAACCGCTCGGCGGCAGCCATCGCCAGCCGCACGATCTGCTCACGCGCGTCGCCCAGAATCCGGTTGCGCTCTTCTTCCGCCTGGATCCGTGCCTGAGCGCGGCGCTCCTCGGCGTCACGCTCGGCTTCGCGGATCATCTGCTTGCGCTGTTCGTCGGCGCGCTGGCGGGCCTCGTCGATCAGGCGCTGGCCTTCTGCCCGCGCCTCCGCCAGGATCCGGTCGCGCTCGCGCTCGGCGTTGGCGCGCGCTTCTTCGGCGGCGCGTGCATCTTCCAGCGCCTTGGCGATGCGGTCCTGGCGCTCGTCGAGCATATTGAGCACGCGCGGCCAGACAAACCTCGCCAACAAGAAGAAGATGATGCCGAAGTTGACGATCTGCGCGATGAAAAAGCCGGCATTAATGCCTAATGCGTCCACTGATCACCCTCCGGAGCCGGTGACTAAAGGAACAGGATGATCAGCGCGACGACCAGAGCATAGATCGCCACGGCCTCCGCGAAGGCGATGCCCAGGATCATGTTCGTCGTGATCTGACCGGAAGCGTCGGGGTTGCGCCCAATCGCGTTCAACGCGCCCTGCACCAGCAGGCCGATGCCAATGCCCGGTCCGATCACGCCGATCATTGCCAGACCGGCCCCGATTGCCTTCGCAGCGTCGACAAGGTTGCCCGTAATATCCATGAAATCCTCTCCTGATAGGTCAAGTGTGTGAAGCGTGTGTTGCTTCGAGTGAACGCATAACCAGGCCCAGGCGAATCACCCTGGGCTAGTGATCCGCCTCGTGATGCTCGCTGCCGTGGCCCTGCATCGCGACCGAACTGAAGATCAGAAGCAGCATCGAGAACACGAACGCCTGAATCAGGCCGACGAACAGCTCCAGCACATAAACCGCCGCCGGAACCAGCATCGACACCAGGAACGACATGACAAACAGCAGCACGCCGCCCGCAAATAGGTTGCCGAAAAGACGGAAGCCAAAGCTGATGATTTTGGCGAACTCCAGCACCAGCTCAAGCAGGCCGACAACAAAGTCCATGATGCCCATCGGCCGCCTGGCGACGTTCTCCAGCGCGGGTGTGTTGAGAAACTTGGTGAAGTAGCCGATGCCCAACGCCTGCACGCCGAAGTACTGGATGGCGACAAACGCGATCAGGCCCAGCCCCAGCGCCAAGTTCAGGTCGGTCGCCGCGCCGCGCAGGAACGGCGTGACTGCGAACAGATCGTCGCGCGGGGCGTCGGCGCTGGTTTCGCGGTCGCGCGTCACTTCGGCAGCCGCTTCTTCACCGCCGGCCGCCGCCGCGCCGGGCGCTTCTTCGTCTTCGTGGGCGACCTCTTCGGCGTGTTCCTTACCATGCGTGGCCGCATAGCACGCCTCGTAATCGGCCTCGGTGGCGCGCGTCCCGGGGTCAAGCGGCTTGGTGACGTTCAGGATGACGCCGTTCCGTTCGTAGCCGTTGATGCCCTCGTGCGCGCAGTGCATCAGCCCGATGCTCTCCGCGCCCGGCACCAGCTTGATCCAGTTGGCGACCAGCAAGAACAGAAAGATCGTCGCCATCAGCGGGAAGATGCGGCGAGCATTGGGGCCAGCCGTCGATTTCGCCAGCCCGTAGAGCGCATCGGTCAGCACCTCGAACAGGCCCTGCCAGCGCCCCGGCACCATACTCATCTTGCGGACCGCCCCGAAGGCGAAGATCAGCACCAGGATGTCCGCCACCAGCGTCCCGATCAGCGTGTTAGTGATGGTCAGCCCGTCGATGCCGAGGAAGTCTTCCCAGACGACCTCGCCGGGCACCATGATGACCGGCAGAGCCACAGCGACACCGAGCCGGGGCATGAGCCAGAACGGGATCACGCCGCACATCACGATGGACACGGCAATGATGCCAAGAAGTATCAGAACTCCCTTCAAGAGCCATTCTCCTTTTTCGCAGCAGCCTTCGCAGACGTCTCCGCAGTCGTGGTGGCCGGCGCAGAGGGTGCGGCCTCACCCGGCTTTCCCGGCGGGGTCAGTTTGATGGCGCTCACCGAAGACAGCACCATCCGGATCATCGCGTACAGGCTGATCGGCACGCTGATCAGCACCAACCCAATCGTAAAAACCGGATGCGTATTGAGCCGAGAATCGATGAACAACCCCGCGAACAAGGCCAAAAAGATCAAAACCACAGACAAACAACCCGCCTGGCCTGCCACAGCGGCCAGAGCGAGATTGCGCACATAGTCGGTCTGGCGCTTCTGGCCCATAGACACTGTCCTGCGCACCGCCCAGTACAGGGCGGCAGGTATACTGAGCAGCAGGATCCCCACGCTAAAAACTGGATGTAAATTGGTAATTTGAAAATCCAGCAGCAAGCCTACACCGGTCGCCAGGAGCACGATCACGAGGGTGCTACAACCGGTCTCCCCAATGACCGCTTGCGCTGCTCGCGAACGCACCCCCTGTGGGGCCAATCTGGGCTGCATGGGCGTACGTCCTGATGCGCGTCACCGGAGGAGGCTCAGGCGGTTCCTGCTCAACCAAACACTTGGCCGGAGGCCGTCGAACCTGTGCTTTCGCGCACAAGCGTAGCAAAAGGCCCTGTAATTGTCAAAAAAATGGTATTCAAAATCGCCCGTTTAGCGCCGCGCCCGGTTATTCCTGACACAAAACGGCTAATAGCCGGGCGGCTCCGGCCCTCGACGGCGCGGCGATTTTGCACGTTTCTAACAAACGATCCGCGCGCCAGGCGCATCTAAAATCAAAGGGAGTGTGCGCAAACGCACACCAATCATCATGATACCACGAGGATGCTATGCCGCGCTTTGACGAGCCGCTGAACACCAACGACCAGAGCCTTGACCGCGTGCTGAACGCCGGGATGCCGGTCGCACTGCTGGTGTGGAACGGCAGCCCGCTCGACCGCTCGCTGGACGAAACCCTGCGCCAGATCGCTCAGGCCGACGCGGGCCGCGTGCTGATCGCCAAACTCAACACGCAGGACAATCCGCAGGCTGCGGCACGGTTCGGCGGGCCGCTGCCGGCCCTGATCACGTTCCGCGATGGGCAGGAAGTTACGCGCGCGACGCCGGTCACCTCACAGATTGTGCGCGAGCATGTCGCTTACCTGCTTGGGCGCGGACCCCGGCCTGCCGGGCCGGCGCAACCACACCCAGGCGCGGGCACAACCGGCAAGCCGGTTGTGGTGAGCGACGCGACCTTTGCCGACGAAGTGCTGGCGAGCGATCTGCCGGTGCTGGTCGATCTGTGGGCGCCGTGGTGCGCCCCATGCCGCATGATCGCTCCGGTGGTTGAGAAACTGGCCGGGGACTACGCCGGGCGGCTCAAGGTCGCCAAACTCAATGTCGACGACAACCCGCATACTGCCGGGGCCTATCAGGTGCAGGGCATCCCCACGCTGCTGATCTTCCGCGGCGGCCAGGTGATCGACCGCATCGTCGGCGCTGCCCCGGAGCCGATGCTCCGCAGCCGCGTCGAAGCGGCGTTGCGACGCTAACGAGCCGCTCAGCCCAACGAGCAACGGGGCGCCGCGCGGGAAGCGGGCGCCCCGGCTGATTCTTGCTTCCGTCCGGCCGGGCGAAGCCGGTTAGTGTCGATCCTGGGCGGCCAGGTGGCGCTGGTACGACTTCCACCCAGGGCAAATCTTGGTATGCCAGCGCCAGAGGCGCGCCTTCCAGGTGTTGGGATGCGCCTCGGCTTCCTGGCGCAGCTTACAGACTTCGCAGGGATGCGGTTTTGCGTCTTCAGGAGTCATTCTGCCACCTCGTGTGATCCGCGCGTGCTATCCCTATAATACGCCCGACGGGGTGAAATGTTGCACAAGTGCTGTGCCCGCCAGAGGCTGCGAGGAACTTTTCAGACCGGATCACCGGGGAATTTTGGGGCCGGGTGTAGGGACCGGACTACCCGGTTCGCCACCAAACCACCTCGCGTGTGGCGCGGGCGCAGCAAGCCATGCTCTTACGAGAAATCTATCACCGGCGCTTGACGCCCGGCGCCCGACCCGCTCTACGCCGACCGGTTGCGCAGGCGTTCTTCGAAATTTTGCTGCAGCGCCAGGTGCACCTGCTCGCCGGTGGATACGATCGTGGACAGGGCTGCTTCCAGCTCGGCGCCGAGGATGCCGCCAAACTCGGATAGCATCAGCGAGGCGTAGCCGATCATCATCGTCAGCCCGCTGTTGATTTTGTGCACATGGATCGCCAGTGCCTCAGACGACATCGTCTGACCCTCAAGCTGGCACCAGTCTTCCAGCCACTGCCGCGCTTTGACACTGCCCGTATAGATCATCTGGGCATAGGTGTTCTGTTCCTCGCTCAGAGGCCCATAGCGCCCTTCAACCAGGGCGGCGGGTTGATCGAGGGCGAGCAGGCTTGCGCGTGCCTGTGCCAGATCCATGGGTTTTTCTCCATCTCCCACGCAGCGCGCTGATCGCTACTATAGTGGAGCCGTCGCCATTGCACAACTCGGCGCAGCTGTCTTGCCGGCAGGCTACAACATTTCCGGTCCAACAGACTGCGCCCCTCTGCCCGGATATCGCGCGGTCAAAGGGGCGCAGCGGGTGGCGCGTGCGCGGCCAGATTCAGAGCAGGATATAGAGCGCGCGGGCTGCCTCGGTCGCCCAATCGACCAGCGGCGAGACCATAATCGTGCCGAAGAGCAGCACACCCGCCGCCGCGATGCCCAACGCCCAGACATAGGGCGTATCGACCCGGACAGGCCGGCCATCCTCAGGGCCGCGCTCCATATACATCACCTTGACGACGATCAGGTAGTAGTACAGCCCGATGATCACGTTGATGATACCGATCAATGCCAGCCAGACCATATTGGCATCCACGGCGGCGCGGAACAGCAGAAACTTGCCCACAAACCCGGCCGCCGGCGGGATGCCCGCCAGGCTGAGCAGCGCCAGCGTCATCGCCAGCGCCAGCCACGGACTGCGCCGGCTCAGGCCCGCAAAATCAGCGATCTGCTCGCTGCCGGTCGCGTTGGCGAAGAGGATCACCACGCCAAAGGCCAGTGCGTTGGTCAGCACATACATGAACATGTAGAAGGTCACCGCCGCGGCGCCTTCCGCGCTTTTGTCGGTCGAGATCGCCGCCACGCCGATCAGGATGTAGCCGGCGTGGGCGATGGTCGAATAGGCCAGCAGGCGCTTGATATTGGTCTGGACCAGCGCCAGCACATTGCCCAGCGTCATTGAGACCACAGACAGCACCGCCACAAGCTGTACCCACAGTGCGCTGTAGTCCTTCACGCCGTCCAGCGCCCCCAGCAATCCCGCCGGCGGGAAGACTGCCAGGAAGAAGCGCATTAGCAAAGCCACACTGCCTGCCTTGCTGGCCGTGCTCAGCAACGTGGTGATCGGCGTGGGCGCGCCTTCATAGACATCCGGCGTCCAGAAGTGGAAGGGCACGGCGCTGATCTTGAACGCGAACCCAACCGCGACCAGCGCCAGCGAGACTGCCACCGCGCCGTCCGGCAGGTCGCTGCGCCCCAGCACGCCGCCGAGCCGGTAGATATTCGTTTCGCCGGTGAAGCCGTAGAGCAGGCTGAGACCGTAGAGCGTCAGCGCGGACGTAAACGCGCCGAACAGGAAGTATTTGAGGCCCGCCTCGGTGCTGCGCGCGTCACCGCGCAGATAGCCCACCAGCAAATAGAGCGTGATCGACGTCATCTCCAGCGCGATGAACGCCATGATCAGATCGGCAGCCGCGCTCATCAGGCTGGCGCCGATCACCGCAACGATCAGCACCGCGTAGAAATCGCCCCGGTGTTGCAGGCGCGGCACCCCCATCGTCACCAGGCAACTCAGCGCGCCGCCCAGAATCACCATCGCCCGGAAGATCTGCGCGAGCTGGTCGTGCCGGATCATCCCGCCCAGCAGCAACTGGTCGGAGACCTTGCCGGGCGGGGGTGCGAGCACAAGCATCACGCCTATCACCGCCAGCAGCCCGGCGCCGGCCACATAGCCCAGATCACGCTTGCGCGCGTCCGGCCAGACCACGTCCAGCGCCAGCAGGGCGACCGCCAGGATGGTCATCAGAATTTCCGGCAGAATAGCCAGAACGCTTGCCTGAACGTCAGTCGAGAAGTCCAACTTAACCTCCCAGCATCGAGACGATCGGCTTGACGCCCGACTCGATCATCGGCGCCATGACCTTCGGATAGACGCCCAGCAGCACCAGCCAGAAGATCAGAATCCCCAGCGCGATCTTGTCATAGACGGTGATGCGCGAAACCGCCGGGAAGCGTTCTTCATCGAACTCGCCGAAGAAAACCTGCCCGACGACCCGCAGCACGTAGGCCGCCGTGATGATGATGCCCAGCGCAGCCACGATGGCGATCGCGCCGTAGTAGTTGAAGCTGTCAGTCGGCCAGGTTGCAACCGGCTCTGTGACGGGGCCGTGCCACAGCCCAACGAAGATCGGGAACTCCGCCACAAAGCCGCTCAGCCCCGGCATGCCCATACTGACGAAGCCGCCGATGATGAAGGCCACCGCCACCAGTGGCAGCTTCTGGACGAACCCGCCCAGGCTGGGGATGTCGCGCGTATGTGCCCGGTCGTATACCATGCCGACGCAGGCGAAGAACAGCGCCGTCATCACGCCGTGGCTGAACATCTGCAGGCCCGCGCCGGTCATGCCGGTGATGTTCATCGTCGCGAAGCCCATGCTCACCAGCCCCATGTGGCTGACCGAGCTAAAGCCGATCACATATTTGAAGTCGCGCTGGCGCATGGCGATCAGCGCGCCGTAGACCACATTGATCAGCGTCAGGAAGATGATCCAGGGCAGGTGGGCGCGTGCGCCATCCGGCAGAAGCTGGACGCCGACGCGCAGCGCCGCGAACGCGCCGAGCTTCATCAGCACCCCCGCGTGGATCATCGACACGGCGGTCGGCGCCGCGACATGGCCGTCCGGACTCCAGTTGTGGAACGGCCAGACACCCGCCAGCACGCCAAAGCCAATGAAGATGGCCGGGAACCACAACCGGGCCGTTGAGACACTCGTCCAGTCCGCGAAGGGCTGGTCGAAAACGCCCGCCTGCGCGGCGGTGTGCAGCGCGCGGAAATCAAAGCTGTAGTCACCGGTGCCGGTCGCCGCGCCCGCTTTGAAGTACAGCACCAGCAGGCCGACCAGCGCCACCACCGAGCCGACCAGGATGTAGAGCGTCAGCTTCATAGCGGCGTATTCGCGCGTCTTGGCCCAGCCCCAGATGACGATCAGGAAGTACATCGGGAAGATCGCCAGCTCATAGAAGAAGAACAGCACGAACAGGTCGACCGCCACAAACACGCCGAAGACGCCCGCCACCAGCAACAGGAAAAACGCCATAAACTCGCGCGTGCGGTCTTCGATCCCCCACGAGATCAGCACGCCGGTAAAACCGGCCAGCGCGGTCAGCAGCACCATCGGCGCGGCGATGCCGTCGACGCCCAGATGCCAGCTAATGCCGACCGACTCGATCCACTTGACGTGGTCCTCGAAGGCGAAGTAGACCTCGCCCCGTTCGGCGGCGGCGTTGGCCGCGCTGACGTCGTAGCCGAAGAACACGCCCAGCGCCAGCAGCAGCGCGACCCCGGTTGTCACAGCCGCGATGATCCGCGCCGCGTCCTTCTGCTCTTTGGGGAGCAGCAGGATAACCACCGCGCCCAGCACCGGCACGAGCAGGATGCCTGTCAACACTCCGCTGAACGTAATCACCATAGACTAAAGGCCTCCTCTAACCGCACGAGGGCCGGCCCTGCGCCCTCGCCGTGCCTGTGTCGTTAGCCGCCCAGAAAACGGACCACGCCGTCGTTAATCACATCCAGTATGAGGCGGGGATACAGCCCCAGGACCAGCATCAGCACCGCCAGCGGGGCCAGCGCCAGGATCTCGCGCCGGTCAATCTCCAGCTTGTGATGCGTCCGGTCGTACTCGGCCCACTCCGTGTTGTACGGGCCGTGCAGCACCTTCTGGATCGCCTTGAGCACGTAGATGCCGGTCACCAACAGGCCCACCATGCTCAGCAGCACATAGGGCATGTAGAACTCTACCGACCCGGCGACCACCAGATACTCGCCCACAAAGCCGTTCAGCCCCGGCAGGCCCAGCGAAGCCATGCTCACAAAAATGAGCAGCGCGCCGTAGATCGGGATGATGTCCCACAGGCCGCCGAAGCGCCGCAGGTCGCGCGTGTGCGTCTTGCGATAGAGCGCGCCGACCAGCAGGAACATCCCCGCGCTGGACAGGCCGTGGTTGAACATCTGAAGCACCGCGCCGTTGAGCGCGATCGTCGCTTCGTGCCGGTCCGCCTCGAAGCGTTCCACGCTGTACAGCGTGTCCACTTTCTCGCGCGCCAGCCGCTGGGATCGCATCTCTTCTGACGTCAGGTCGATCCCGGCGGCGTTGGCATGCAACACCCAATCGCTGTTGGCGCGCGCCCAGACGTTGCCGTACATCAGCGCGGCAACCGCCAGCCCCAGCACCACAAAGCCCATATGGTTCACCGAGGAATAGGCCACCAGCCGCTTAAAGTCATCCTGACCCCACGCCGCCAGCGCGCCCAGGATGATGCCGAGCACCGCCAGAAAACCGAGGATGCTCGCCAGGTTATAGTCCATGCTGAACAGCGTGCGCTGCACCACCCACTCGCGCGGGAAGAGCGGGATCGCCAGCCGCAGGAACCCGTAGGCGCCCAGCTTGAGCAGCACGCCCGCCAGCAGCATCGAACCGGCGGTCGGGGCCTCGGTGTGCGCGTCCGGCAGCCACGTGTGGAACGGCCAGGCCGGGATCTTGATCAGGAACGCGACCGCGAACCCTAGCAGCGCGTAGTATTTGGCGATGTCTACGTTCACGCCCAGGATCGTGTTCGCCTGACCGGTAAAGGCGGGCCACTCGCGCAGCATGACGGGGATGTCGAAGCTGCCCACCGACAGGCCGATCAACTGTGTGGCGAGCAGCAGGCCGAGCGACCCGGCCATGGTGTAGAGGAAGAACTTGTTGGCCGCGTAGCGCCGGTTCTCCCCGCCCCACAGGTAGATCAGGAAGTACATCGGGACAAGGCCGATCTCCCAGAACAGGAAGAAGATCACCATGTCCAGCGCCACGAACACACCCAGCATCCCGGTCTCAAGAAACAGGAACAGGGCCATATGCACCGGGACGCGGTCGGTGATCTCAAACGAGATCAGGATCGCCAGCGGGACCAGCAGAGCGGTCAGCAACACCATCGTCGCGCTCAGGCCATCCACACCCACATGCCACGACGCGTTGAGCTGCGGGAACCACTCGACCTGATACTCGTATGCCCATTCGTCCGGCCCGGGTGGATTGGTCTGCACGTTGACAAAGACCACAATCGCCATCACCAGCACGACCAGGCTGACTCCCAGCGCCAGCCAGCGCGCAAGCTGCGCCTTGTGGCCCGGCAGCGCGAAGACGACGATCGCCCCCAGCAGCGGCAGCAGAGTCAGCGTCGTGAGAAAGTCTCCGGGAATGAAATCGAACATTGAGCTGCGCCTCCGCCCTTAGCGAACCTGGAGCAAGAACAGCGTGCCGATCGCCAGCAGCCCCAGCGTGACAAACAGCAGATATTGCTGGATTCGCCCGGTCTGCACCTGGCGGAACCAACCGGCAAAGTCTCCGATGGCGCGGGGGATGCCATCGCCCACGCCGTCGATCACCACGGTATTGAAGCGTTTGAACGCCTCGCCGAGCCAGATGAACGTCTCGGCAATCGTCTCCAGCACGCCGTCGATCGTCTCTTTGTCGATGGCCTGGATGACGATATGCGTGGCGAACCATTCCGCCGGCTGCACCAGATAGCGGCGATAGAGCAGGTCGATGTAGAAGCGGTTCTGCAGCGCGCGCCAGACGCCCGCGCCCAGCGCCCGCTCGGTCGGATCGACCGCGCCCTCGGCCAGGGGTCGCCGCCCGTATACCCACCAGCCCAGGCCCAGACCACCCAGCGCGATCACGACGCTGAGCAGAATCGGCAGGCCATCCAGGTCAAACACCGGCGGGTGCTCCAGCAGCGTCCCGCTCAAAAACTCGTGCAGCGGGTTATCCAGCGCCCCCAACAGCGGGAAGTCCGTGTGGACGCCGATAAACCCGGCGAAAATGGCGAAGAAAGCCAGCACAATGAGCGGGAACTCCATCTGGCGCGCGGCGACCTCGTCCTCGCGGTGAACCGGCTCGCTTGCCAGCCCGCGCGCCTTGCCCCAGCGCGAGTTCGCCCACCGGTTGCGCAACGAGCCAAGCCCCGCGTAGCGGGCTGCCGCACTGCGCGGCGCACCCCAGAACGTCAGGAACCACATCCGCGCGGTGTAAAACGCGGTCAGCAGCGCCGCCAGCACCAGCATCACCAGCACGAATAGCGCCAGCGGGAAGCCCTCGCCCGTCCCGTGCCAAGCCTCGGCGATGATCTCGTCCTTCGACCAGAACCCGGCGGTGATCAGCGGGAAGCCCGCCAACGAAAGCCCGCCGATTGCCATCGTGATGGCGGTCACCGGGATGCGATCCAGCAGCCCGCCCATGCGCCGCACGTCGTTGGGTGGTGCCACGTAGTCCATCACCAGCCCGTCCGGCTCCGGCACTTCCTCGTGTGGGTGGCCGTGCTGATGGGCGTGGTGCTCACCGTGCTCCATCGAGTGAATGACCACGCCGGACGCCATAAACAACAGCGCCTTGAAGAATGCGTGATTGATCAGGTGGAACGCTGCTGCGACCCACGCGCCGATCCCCAGCGCGGCCACCATATAGCCAAGCTGGCTGACCGTCGAATAGGCCAAGATGCGCTTGATGTCGTTCTGGCCGACGGCCAGCACCGCCGCGAACAACGCGGTGAAGCCGCCCACCAGCCCCATCATCACCATCGGGGCGCTGAAATCGCCGTGGTGGAAGTCCGCCCCGGCAGAGAGCAGCGGGAACATACGCACCAGCATGTACACGCCGGCAGAAACCATCGTCGCGGCGTGGATCATCGCACTGACGGGTGTTGGGCCTTCCATCGCGTCCGGCAGCCAGACATGCAGCGGGAACTGCGAACTCTTGCCGATCGTGCCGATCACCAGCAGGATGCCGACCACCGCCGCCACACTGCCGCCGAACAGCACCGCCGGCGACAGCTCCGGATCGCTCAGGCGATGCAGCATCTCTTCGTTGTAAAGGATGTCGCGGAAGTTGAGCGTCCCCGCTTCGATGAACAGATAGCCGATGCCCACCAGCATCAGCACATCCGCGACCCGCGTCGTCATAAACGCCTTGACGCCCGCCTGCATCGCGCTCTTTTTGTGGAACCAAAAGCCGATCAGCAGGTACGAGCAGAGGCCCATCACTTCCCAGCCGACAAACAGCATCAGTAGGTTATCGGCCAGCACCAGCGTCAGCATCGCCCCGGCAAAGAGCGAGATGAAGGCAAAGAAGCGCGTGTTGTGCGGATCATCGCGCATGTAGCCGAGCGAGTAGATGAAAATGAGCAGGCACGTCAGCGGGACCATCAGCAGCATGTACGCCGTCAGCGGGTCCACCAGCACGCCCACGCGGAAGGTGGTAGTCCCCAGCGTCAGCCAGTCGATGGAGCTGCCAAAGACTTCCCTGCCCAGCTCGACATCGGAAGCCCAGACGACCTTGACGAACTCGATCATGCTGAGCACCCAGGCGATCACGATGCCGCTCAGGGCCACGATGTGGCTGAGGATCCGGCTGCGCGAGGTGAACAGCACGATGATCAGAAAGCTGAGCAGCGGAAAGAACAGGATCAGCCAGGGCAGGTAGTCGGCGTCAAACCAGTTGATATCCATAGGCGCAATCCCAAGTTTAGGCGTGGCCGATCACCACTTCAGCAGGTCGACGTCGTCGGCAACCACAGACCGGCGCTGGCGATAGATGTTGATGATCAGCGCCAGACCGACGGCGACCTCGGCTGCCGCCACGACGAAAACAAACGCGGCGAAGACCTGCCCGCCGACATGCGCGGGCTGGTTGTAGCGCCAGAACGCCACCAGGTTGATGTTCGCCGCGTTCAACATCAGTTCAATGCTCATCAAGATCGCGATCGCGTTGCGACGCGCCAGCACGCCGTACATCCCGATGCTGAACAGGCCCGCCGCGACCAGTAAATACATCCAGAGCGGAACCATCGCTGTTTACTCCTGTGCCCCGGCCTGGGATGCCTCGTCCTCTGCGCCGCGCGCCGGACGCACCAGCATCACCGCGCCGACCAGCGCCGCCATCAACAAGACCGACGCCACCTCGAACGGCAGCATATACCCCTGGGGATCGACGAATGCTTCGCCCAGCCGCGCAATACTGTCCGCGGGCACGGGCGGCGGGTTCTTCTCGGCGAACACCGCGCCCCACCCTTCGACGCCCAGCTCGCTCATCAGCGGAGTCACGATCGACGCCAGCAGCGCGAACAGCACCACCGCCACCACCACGCCCGCGATCCATTGGCTGTTGGTCGGGCGAACCGCCGTCACCTGGGGGGTGAGCATGATGGCGAAGATGATCAGAATCGCGATCGCACCGATGTAGACCACCACCTGGATCCCCGCCAGGAAGGGCGCGGTCAGCAGCGCGAACAGCCCCGCCACCCCAAACAGGCTCAGCATCAGGAACAGGGCGGCGTGGAACAGGTTGCGCGTGGTGACGACCATCAGCGCCCCGCCCAGCGTGATCAGGCTAAACAGCAAAAAAACCAGAGACTCGACCGTTAGCTCCACGCGGACCTCCTAGTCGCCTGCGCCCGCCGGCGCGGCATCCGCCACGGATCCAGGCTCGGACACCGGCTGCGCTGCGCGCCGCGCCGCGATGCGCGCGCGTTCGCGCCGGCCTTCCTCGCGCAGAAGCACGCCCACGCCCGCGATCATCAGAATATTGGCCGCCAGCAACACCAGTGAGGGCACCAGCGCGTCGCTGACGCTGTTGATCGAGTCCGTGCCGGGCAGGATCTTCCACAGAAAGGCCACGACGATCAGGTTCACCAGGCTGAGGGGTACGAGGAATTTCCAGCCCAGGTCCAGGATCTGGTCCACGCGCACGCGGGGCAGCGTCATGCGGATCCACATCACAGCAAAATAGCCAACGAAGCTTTTGAGCAGCAGATACACGAAACCGAGCGCCGGCACGTCTTCCGCAAAGGGGCCGCGCCAGCCGCCCAGGAACAGCACCGCGATCAGCAGACCCACCGTGAAAGCGTGCAGAAACTCGCCGACATAGAACAACCCAAACTTGAAGCCGGAATACTCGGTCTGGTACCCGGCCACCAACTCGGACTCTGCTTCGAGGATGTCAAACGGCGCCCGCCCCAGCTCGGCCATGCTGGCGATGATAAAGATCAGCACGGTCAATGGGGCGGCGATCAGGTACATCACGTGCTGGCTACGCACGATATCTTGCGTGCTCATCGACCCGGCCAGCACCACCGGAACCAGCATCGCCAGCGCCATCGGGACCTCGTAGCTGATCAACTGCGCGACCGCGCGAAACGCGCCGAGCAGCGCGAATTTGTTGTTGCTGCTCCAGCCCGCCATCAGGATCGCGATTGAGCCGAGCGACCCGACGGCGAACAGGTACAGCACGCCAATGCTCAGGTCCACGCCGATCAGCGTCGGGGTGAAGGGGATCACGACCCAGATCAGCAGCACGGACATGACCGAGAGGATGGGCGCCAGGTTGAACACCCAGCGATCGACCCCCTGGTGCATGATGTCTTCTTTGAGGATGATCTTGATCGCGTCGGCCACGGTCTGTGCCAGCCCAAACGGGCCGGCGCGGTTCGGACCGAGGCGGTCCTGGAAGCGCGCGGCGACCTTGCGCTCGGCCCAGATGCAGAAGAAGGTCCACAGCAATCCGACCGTCGCCAGGGCAAACACGCCCAGCGTCTTGGCGATCAGCACGGCCAGACCGCGCGAGAGACCGATGTCAATCAGAGAATCTGTCATGCGCACATCTCCAGCGAGATCCCACTTGGGTGCGTCGGGCATGCAAAGGCCGGTAGGCATCTGCGATCCTACCGGCCCCACCGGCTAGCTTGACCACTCCAACGCCCGTTTGCGCCACGTATAGAGCAACGCCACAACGAGCAGAACAATAAACACGACCACCTCGAACAGCGCGAACAGCCCCAGCTTGTTATAGGCCAGCGCCCAGGGGAACAGGAATACAATCTCGACGTCAAACAGCAGGAACACCAGCGCGTAAATGTAATATTGAGCGCGAAACTGGACCCAGGTGTTCCCCGTGGTCTCGACGCCGCACTCGTAGACCTGCTGTTTGATCGGATTGGGCCGCTTGGGAGCCAGGAACTTCGCGAGAATGATCGGGGTGGCGGGCAGCAGCCAGGCAAGCGCCAGGAACAACCCGACAAAAATCCATTCGTTGACTGTCATGAGCCGTACATCCTCCAGCCAGACCTGGACGGGTTCCGCGTAACAATCACATGCAAGGGGCAACAGGTGATAAGTATATCAGCCGCCTATGGGGCGGGCAATGCATATCGCGCGCCACCGTGCGCCCCATTCTAGCATCTGCCGGCGGCGAACACAAAACCGGGCAGTGGGCTGGGCGGCTGGCGCGCCGCGCTGCGCTATAATCGGCGCCAGAGAACCAGGCACACCGAAAGCGACACCCGCCATGACCTATCGCACCATCTCGCCCGAGCCTGCCGCCTGGGATGCCTTTGTCGTGGGGCACCCGCGCGCGCACCTGCTCCAGCTCAGCGCCTGGGGCGCGCTGAAGAACGCCTTCGGCTGGCAGGCGGAGCGCGTGGCCCTGGCCCGCGAAGATGGATCGCTGGCTGCCGGCGTGCAGATCCTCTACCGCCCGTTGCCGCTGGGGTTGGGGCGGCTGGCCTACGCGCCCTACGGCCCGCT
>DYEN01000399.1 GCA_020725705.1 Anaerolinea sp. | reverse complement strand
CGCCGCTGTGCTAGACTCGGCGCTGTGCGGTCACAGAGAACGGAGACGCGATGAACAGCGAAGGGTTCGTGATCGCCCCTGGAGGCGCGCCCTTTTTCTTCCTGGGCGGCGAGGTCGGCGCGGTCTGTACGCACGGCTTCACCGCCTCGCCTGAGGAAATGCGCTGGCTGGGCGAGTATCTGCACGCGCGCGGGCTGACCGTTTTCGGGCCGCGCCTCTCCGGCCACGCGACCGACCCCGAAGTGATGGCAACCCAGCGCTGGATCGACTGGTACGAAGACGAGCTGGACGCGATCGCGCTGCTGCGCCAGCGCTGCCGCAAGGTCTTTGCGGTCGGCCTGTCGATGGGCGGCCTGCTGAGCTTGCTGGCCGGGGCCGCCGGGCTGGTCGACGGCGTCGTGGCGATGGCGGCGCCGCTTCACCTGGAACGGCGCGATCTCGCCTTTGCACCGCTGATCAAGCACGCCGTCCCGTTCGTCCCCAAAGAGAACTGGCCGGGCCGCCTGGATGCTTATGTGCGCGAGGTCCAGCGCGCACAAGGGCGCGAGGTCTACGGTCGGGGTGATTACGGCGTGGTGCCGACCGAATCGGCGGGCCAGCTTCACCAGTTGATGGGCGAAGTGCTGCGCCGCCTGCCGGAGCTGACGGTTCCCCTGCTGCTGGTCTATTCGCGCGCCGACCGCACCGTCCCCTATGACAATCTGGCGCTGGCAACCGGCCTGGTGAACAGCGCGGACCTGGTCACCCACACACTGGAAAACAGCGACCACGTTCTGACGCAGGATATCGAGCGCGAGACGGTCTATGCCCTGGTGTGGGAATTCCTCTCGGCACGCATGGACTGATCCGCCGGAATGCGGTGGTTGCGCGCTGCTCCCGCCCGGCGCTAAGATGTTCCGTCATACTTGCCGTCGCTGCCAGCATGCATCCGAGGAGCACCTGTGTTCAAGCTTTGGCATCAGGTAGGCCGCGATACGCGCTGGGTCATGACCTCGTACCTGCTGTGGGGGATCGGCGAAGGGCTGTGGATGTATATCCAACCGCTCTACGTGCGCTCGCTGGGCGCCTCGCCATCCGAAACCGGCTTCACCATCGGCATGTGGGGGTTGGCCCGGCTGCTGTTTATCCTGCCGGTGGGCATCCTGGCGGACCGGGCCAGGGCGCGCCGGATCATGCTGCCCGGCTGGTACGTCGGGCTGGCCGGCGTGCTGATCATCGCGCTCGCGCCGGATTGGCGCTGGGCCGCGCCGGGCTTCCTGATCTACGGCATGTCGTCGGTGGCGATCCCGGTCACCAACCTGTATCTCGCGCAGGCGGCGCAGCACGACCCGACCCGCGCGCCCGATCTGCCCATTCAGGCATCGTTTGCCCTGCTGTGGACTGCGTATTCTGCCGGGCTGGTCGCCTCGCCCACTATCGGCGGCTGGATCGGCGACGCCGTCAGCCTGCGCGCCGTGTTCCTGATCAGCGCCTTCTGGTTCGTGCTGAGCATCTGGTCGATCCGCCAGGTGCACGACTATCCCGCGCCGTCGCGCCCGTCCCACGGTCACGACTACAAGGGGATGCTGCGCCGCCCCCCGGTGATCCTGGCGCTGGGTGTGCTGACCTTCGGCTTTCTGGCAGTGCTGACCGGCCAGCCGCTTTCGGCGCAGTTTCTTGAAGAAGTGCGCGGCTTTTCGCGCACGGCGATCGGCGTCTTCGGCTCGCTCAACGCGCTGGGCACGGCTGTTTTCAGCCTGGCGCTGGGGCGGCTGTCGTCCTGGCGGGCGTTTTTTGCTAGCCTATTATTAGTGATGGTGTCGTTTGCGCTGCTGCTGTGGAGCGGGGCGGGTCCGGTGGTCGCGGCGGCCTATTTCCTGCTCGGCGCCTACTACACCACGCGCCCGCTGGCTGTGGCCGTCATCAGCGAGCGTGTCGCGGAGCACCAGCGCGGGATGGCCTACGCGCTGGTCGATACGTTGGCCGGGCTGGCCGCGCTGGGCGGGACCAATCTCGCCGGGCTGCTCTACACCCGCGGCCCCGAATGGCCCTTTGTGGCGGGCATCGGCGGTGTGCTGACTGTCACGCTGCTGGGGGCGGCCCTGCTCCGGGTCGAAGCGACGCGGAACCGGCGCCGCGTGCCTGCGTATACTTCGATAGAACCAACGGGACGTTAGCGAGGGACCGAAAAGACATATGGCTAAGCGCCGTCAGACTGAATTGAACGATCCGGACCTGCTGGCCCGGTTGTGGAACAATATCACACTCTCGTGGCGCCTGCTGCTCGACCGGCGGGTGAGCGGGCGGGCCAAGCTGATTCCGCTGGTCGCGCTGCTGTACCTGTTCTCGCCCATCGACTTCCTGCCGGAGATCGCGTTTGGGCCGCTGGGGGCGCTGGACGATATCGGCGTGCTGTTGCTCGCTCTGCAGATGTTCATCAACAGCGCGCCCAAAGAAGTGCTGCAGCAATATCGCGGCAGGGTGCCCCCTGCCGGGGGGCCGCGCCCCGCGCGCCGCCCCGCGGACAGCGAGGGTCCGGTGATCGAGGGCCGGTACGAGGTGCGCGACGAGGATCGCTAGGCATGAGCTGGATCTACCTCATCCGCCACCCGCACACGCGCCAGGAGCCGCATGTGCCGCCCTCGCGCTGGGGGCTGTCGGCGGCGGGCGAGGAACAGGTGCGCGCTCTGGTCCGCGCCCCCTTTTGGGCAGGCGTCGCAGCGGTTTACACCAGCCCGCAGCTTAAGGCGCGGGTGGTCGCCGAGGCGGTTCAGGCCGCGTACAATCTGCCGGTGCGCGTGGTTGACGGGTTGGACGAGGCGCGCCGCGATGTGTGGCTGGCGCCCGAGGAGTTCGAGGCGGCACAGCGCGCGTTCCTGGCCGATCCGGAGCGGGCACCGGTGGCCGGCTGGGAGCCGGCCCGCGCGGCGCTGGCACGCTTCGTCGCGGCTATGGACGGCATCCTTGCGCGCCATCCTCTACACGAGCCGATCGCGGTGGTGAGCCACGCCACCGTCCTCACGCTCTACCTGGCACATCTGCGCGGCGAGCCGGCGCGGTTTGCAGACTGGGGACAGATCGGGTTTGCCGAAGTGTTGGCGCTCGACCGGGCGGCGATGTTGCCGCTGACCGAGTTTTGCGCCTGGCCATATGACGATTTGCCGGGATATTAGACACGATGAAAATCGGCCTGCTGTCCGACACGCACAACAGCCGGGACAACACCCGCCGTGCGCTGGATGTTTTTCGCGAGCGCGGCGTCTCGCGCCTGATCCACTGCGGCGACTTCACCTCGCCGGAGATCATCTTGCTTTTTGCGGGGTGGGACGTGACCTTCGTGTTCGGTAACGGCGATTACGCGCAGGCGGAGCTGTCCGACGCAGCCCGGCAGATCGGCGTCCAGCCGCCGCAGCGCAGCCGCGAACTGGAGATCGACGGGGTGCGTATCGGCGTGACGCACGGCCACGATGTCGATTTGCTCTATCGCATGATGTTCAGCGGGCGCTTCACCTATCTGTGCCACGGACACACGCACGAGCGCCGCAACGAACTGCGCAGCGCCTACCGCGTGCGCCTGATCAACCCCGGCGCCCTGGGCGGAAGCTGTCCGCAGTCGCGCTCGATCGCCCTGCTCGACACCGCCGCGAACAGCGTCGAATTCATCGAGTTTCCCCAGTGGGCCTAATGCGCCGCTCCATGACCAGCCCTGTTTCCCCGTTGCGATAGTAGCCCGGTTTGCGCTCCACCACGCTGTAGCCCATCTGATGATAGAGCGCGATGGCGGGCGCGTTGCTGATGCGGACAGTCAGGCGTATCTCCGGGCGGGCCAGGCGCTGCTCGGCGCTGGCCAGCAGCCAGCGCCCCAACCCGCGCCGCTGGTGTTCCGGCGCCACGCCAAGGGTGATGATCCACCCGCGCCGGCGGGCCAGGCCCGGCCCCGCCGAGACAAACCCGGCCAGCGAGCCGTCCGGCGCGACGATCTTCAAGTTGCGCGTCCCCGGCCACAGAAAGAGCAACAGCAGGTCGAGATAGGTGTAGGCGTCGTAGGGGAAGATGACTTGCTCCAGGCGGTAAATCGCGCGCAGATCGAGCAGGGTAGCGCGGGCCAGCCGGTAGCCCAGCGCCGCCGGCGCCGCGCCGGGGTCCGGCTCTCGCGCCTCAGAGACTGCCATTGGCCGCCTTGTGATAGCTCTGAACTTCGTCGATGGCGGCGATGGTATCCGCCAGCGACAGCACTTCCTCACGGATCTCGCTTTGGAGCCGCTGCGTCCGCGCGCTGTCCACGTCGCGGGCATCGATCAACTGCACCTGCGCGTAGATCGTTCCCAGGGCCGACAGCGTGTGGTCGAGCTGGATGTCGGCGCGTTTGATGTTGTTTTCCAGGTTGCGCAGGTTGGCAAGCTGGGTCTCTTTGGTCTGGATCGCCTCTTCAAGTTCGGCGCGCACAGCCGGATCCGTCTCGCGCTCCAGCCGCCGCCGCAGGGCCTTGAGGTCGAGCGGGACCATGCGCCGGTCGCGGTTGATGATGGGGTTTTCCTCGAAGCTGTCGAGGCGCTGTGCCAGCCGGTAGATCTGCTCGACCCAGTCGCTGATCTCGTCTGCGGTGGTCTCGATGCTGCGCCGGGTCGGGCCGCTGAAGCGCGCGGCAGCCTCGAGGATCAGGCGGTGATAGTCGAGGGCGCGTTTCAGCCGGTCGCGGGCGGCAGGGTTGCGGATGGTGCCGGGGTCGAAGCGCTCGCTGAGCATCTGGTTGACGATCTTTTTGTTGGCTTCGGGGTCGGTGATTGTGACGCCCAGATAGAGCGCTTCGGCCAGCGCGCCGAAGACCAGCCAGTACCACGCCTGCCACGCCTCGAACGGGGCGAAGCCCAGACCAAACAGCACGATCGAGAGGGCGATGATCAAGGCGCTTTCAAGACTGAAAAAGGCATTGCTCAGGATCGCCTTCCAGGCGCGCTGGCGCATCTCGTCTCTCATGATAGGCACACCTTTTCCTGCCGGGTCGTCCGGAAACAGGCAAGGGCGTATGATGACCGATACGCCCCTATGCCTGAGCCGGGTTCCGGCGATTGTCCGGGGATTACAGCCCGGTTCCGCTGCTGCTGGCCGAGCTTTGATCGCTGCTGGCGGCGCTTTCCGGGCTGCTCAGGCCCAGGCGCTGGCGGCGCTCTTCAAGCTGCAGCTCGATCTCGGATATACCGATCGCCTCGTCGATCTGGTCGCGGATGCTGGACGACGCCATTTCCAGGCGCGCCTCTTCGCGGTCGAGCCGGGCGCGGATCTGGTCGCCCAGGCGGCGGACATCCTCGTCGCCCACCCCCGCCACATCGTCCAAGCTCTTGATGGTGCGCGTGGTCAGTTCCTTGGCTTCCACCAGTTCCAGCAGGGCCTTGAGATGCTCGCGCTCCTGCTTGATGGTGGTCAGCTTGGCTTCCAGCTTGAGCTTGGCATCGAGCATGCGGCGGTATTCCTGTTCCTGGGCCTGCCACTGCTCGTAGTATTCCTGGGCGAGCTGCTGCTTCTGATTCAGCTCGGCCTGAGCAGCCTGGGCGAGATCGGTCTTGGCCCGCAAGAGCAGCGTGTCGATGTCACGGTCCAGCTTTTCGGCGGCGGCGGCGAATTCCTCGTACTTGCGCTTGAGCGTTTTGACCGTGCCGCCGATGGTCGCCGCCGCGTCGTCCAGCGCGTCAAGGTTGCGCTCGGCCTGGCGGATGTACTCGTCCATCACCTTGACCGAGTTCGCTTCGAGCGCCTGGTCGACCAGCCCGTGAATGTTGGCCGAGATCAGCGTGTTAATCTTCTGCAGCAGAGAAGCCATGGGAAGGGTTACCTCCTCGTCACCTGGCAAAAACGATGGAACACAGCCGCGGAAGCCGGGCGTCCGACCGGACGTAGCGCGGCTGAGCGCCGACTTAGACTCTATCTGACTGTACCGTATACGTAAAACGCTTTCCCGTCGGTGCGCCTGTCTTGTTGTCTCTGATCCTACCATGCCGGGCGTGTCCCGGTCTGACAACCGACTGACGAATCTCTGACCCGGCGCGCCGCTCGCTAGGCTTCGGGCGCGCGGGGCAGCCGGATGGTGAAGGTGCTGCCTTTGCCGACCGCGCTGTTCACATTGATCGTTCCCTGGTGCAGCCGGACGACGCCGCTGACGATGGCCAGCCCGGACCCCGCGCCCTGGTCTTCGTACTTCTCGCGCTTGATCTGATAGAACGCCTCGAAGATGTGCTCCAGTTCCTGGGGGGGGATGCCGCGGCCCTGGTCAGAGACCTCGATCGCCACACCGTCGTCCGTGCCCAAGATACGCACGCGCGCGGTGCAGCCGGGCTGTTCGGTGAACTTGATCGCGTTGTCGACCAGGCACTCAACCGCCGCCGAAAGATACTCCGGGTCGGCCAGGACGGGCGGGAGCGTGTCTGCTGTCTCGAGCACCAGCGTGACGCCCTTCTCGTCCGCGATGTCGGCGAATTTCTGCTGCACGTTCTGGAGCACGCCCGAAAAATCAGTCATGCGCTGGCGGCGCCACGCGTAGGTGGCGGATGCCTCGCCGGTTTGCAGCTCGACGAGCAGGATGAAGTTCTCCACCAGGCGGCGCAGCCGGTTCGCCCCGGCGTTGATCCCGCGCAGAAAGCTGCGCATGTCGTCCACGCTCAGATCGGGCACGTCGCGGCTGAGCATATCGGCATAGGCGACGACATACGTCAGCGGCGTGCGCATCTCGTGGTTGAGGATGGTCAGGATGTTCCGCTTGATCTCGTCGATGCTGCCCTGCGCCACCGCGTCAAGCTGGCGCTTGCGATCCAGCTTGGCCGAGACGGCAACCAGCAGATCGTCGGCATCGAACGGTTTGACGACGTAATCTTCGGCGCCCATCCGCTTACCGCGATGAATGTCATCGCGCTCGCCCTTCGCCGTGAGGAAGATGAACGGGATCGCGATCCAGGCGTCGTTGGCCCGCACCGCCTCGAAGAACTCGTAGCCGTTCATGTGCGGCATCATGATGTCCGACACGATCAAATCGGGCGGTTCGGGCCGGCTGTGGAGAATCTCCAGGCCTGCCTGGCCATGCGTCGCGGTCAAGACTTCGTACTCGTTGATTTCGAGAATATCGCGGATACCTTCCATCAGATGCTGGTCATCTTCGACGACCAGAATCGTTGCCTTGCCCATCCTGAACCACTCTCCCCGCTACGTGTTTGACACACGTGATGTAATAGCCGGCAGCCGCATCCGGAAGGTGCTGCCCTTGCCTTCCTGGCTCTCGACGGTGATCGCCCCCCCGTGCAACTCGACGATCTCCTTGATGATCGCCAGGCCCAACCCGGTCCCGGGAATCGCCGGGTTGACGTTGGTGCCCCGGTAGAACCGCTCGAAGATTTTCGGCAGTTCGGCTTCTGGGATCCCGATTCCGGTGTCGGTCACTTCAATGATAACCCATTCGGCGGGGCCGTGCTCCGGCCCTTCGGCGCGGCTGCGCACGATCACCTCGCCATGTTCGGGCGTGTAGCTCAGCGCGTTGCTGATCAGGTTGGTGAGCGCACGCACGATCTGGTCGGGGTCGCCCATCACCCACGGCAGCGGGCGGCGCTCGGCCTGGTGGCACAGCCTGTTGTGCTTGCTCTCGGCCCAGGCCAGATTGTCTTGAATGACGAGATTGATGGTTTCTTCCAGGTTGACCGGCTCGCGGCGCTGGACGCGCTCGGCACGATGCTCGCTTTGCAGGCGCGAGAGGTCAAGCAGATCGCGGATCAGGCGCGCCAGGCGCTCCACCTCGCGCTCCATGACCTGCAGGTAACTGTCGCGGCGCTCCGGGCGGCCCTGCTGCAACAGCGAGACATACAGCTTGAGGTTCGCCAGCGGCGTGCGCAGTTCGTGCGAGACGTTGGACACAAACTGATCTTTCATGCGGTCCAGCTCTTTGAGCTGCGAAATATCGCGCAGGACGGCCACCGATCCCAAGACGCGATCGCCATCGACCACGCGCGCCGCCTTGACCTGCAGCGCCACCTCGCCCCGCTCGATGATCTCGGTCAGGTCGGCGCCGGGTGCCTCGGCGGCCAGCGAGCGCGTCACCAGCCCGCTGATGCGCGTGCTGAGGTCCATTTCCAGGTCGTGCTGTTCGAACAGCGCGCGCGCCACCGGGTTCATCATCATCACCTGCCCGTCCAGGTCGAAGACGATCACGGCGTCGGCCACTGAACCAATGATCGCCTCGGTGCGTTCCTGCTGACGGCGGATTTCGGCGGTGCGCTCCATCACACGCGCTTCCAGCTCGATCGTCTGCTGGCGCACTTTCTCGAACAGCCGCGCGTTCGCCACCGAGATGGCAAGCTGGGCGGTCAGTGGCTCCATCACGTCCAGGTCTTCTTGCAGGATGCTGTTGAACCCACGCCGCTCGACGACCAGCACGCCGATCACCTCGTCGGCGGCGATCAGCGGCGTTGCCAGCGCGCAGTAGGGCACCGTCTCCGGTGTGGTGCCTTCCTCGGCGCGGCGCAGCAGGGTGTGGTTTTGCAGAATCGGCTCGGCCTGGCGGACGGCCTGCAACCCGACCGCCTGCATCGGCGAGCGCAAGCCCCGCTCGTCGGTGGTCGCCAGCACCTCGTCGCGCACGAAGATCGAATGGACCGACAGGTCGTCGTCTTCGATTAGCATCAGGCCGACCAGATCGTAATGCAGGATGTCCGATAGCTTGTCGGCCACGCCTTCGATCAGGCTTTGCGGGCTGAGGATCGCGGTCGCATAGCGCCCGACTTCGTTCACCAGACGCAACTGATCCAGACGGTGGCGGATCTCGTCGAACAGGGTCGCGTTCTGAATCGCCAGCGCCGCCTGGACGCCTAGCAGTCCGATCTGCTCGGTCTGCCAGCCGGCAAAGGCTTCGGG
>DYEN01000398.1 GCA_020725705.1 Anaerolinea sp. | reverse complement strand
GGCGCGGGCGACGGCAGCCTGCTCGCGCATGAAACTCAACAGAACCCGGCGCTCTGGCGGCGGATTGCGATTTTGCAGGTGCTGGCACAGCGTGGCTTTACGCCGTGGCCGCGACTGGTCGAGGCGGTTGAAGCGGCGCTGGAGCCGGGGATCTTTGGTGCGTCGCCGCAGACGCGCCTGGCGCGGGATGTACGCGCGCTGCGTGCGTCGGGCGTGGCCATCGGCTACAGCCGTGTGCGCGGCGCCGAAGGTTATTATCTGCTGGCCGCGGCGCTAGGCGAGCCGATGGCAAGCGCGGTCGAGAACGCCACGCGCGATCTGGACCCGATCACGGCGGTTGTGCTGGCGCTGGAAGCCGGCGCCAGGGCCAACGGCGCATCGCCGGACCAGACGGTGATCGACCTGCTGGCAGAGAGCGCCGGCACCGCCCGCGTCGAGCCGTTGCGCCTGGCCTTCGCGCTGTTGACGGTGCGGGGCCATACGTTCGACCTGGCTGCCCTCAGCGCGGCGGCAGCCGAGGCGGGCCTGGGCGGGCTGTGGGCCGGCCTGCTGGACGCGATCTGGCGGCGCCGGGCGCGGCGCTAGTCATCGGATGGCAAGCCGCTTCCTTCGCGGACCGTTACGATGTGCATGGCCGCTTCTAGTTCGCTGCTGCCCACAATGCCTGGGATGCTGACCCCGAACTCTGTCGCGTCAACCGTCGCCGCCGACACCAGCGTCAGGCGGTCGCCCGCGAAGGTCAGCGTGGTGGGGAAGGTGTAATCGCGCACGACGCCGTGCAATTCCAGCGGGCCGCGCAGATCGACGACGACTGTCCCTTCGCGCGCGGGGATCAGCGTCTCGCTGCGGCCCAGGAAGACGCCGATCGGGTACGTTTCGACGGCCAGCGCCAGCCGAATGAGACGGTTCACGAACTCGTTGCCCACGTTGAACGACGACACGTCCATCGACAGATTCGCCACCACGTGCCAGCCCGCCCCGTCGCGCACCAGCTCGACCGACCCCTCGCGCATCTCCGCCTGCCCGGACACGCGCCCGATGGTGGCGTTGACCGTCAGCTCGAGGTGCGACTCGTCCGGCATCACCCGGTAGCGCAGCGCGTCCGGGATGGGCGTGCCGGGCACCAGGGTCGGGTCGCGCGGACCTGAGCCGGTGGTCAGCCAGGGGTACAGCCCCGCCAGCAGCCCCAGCAGTCCGGCCAGCAGCGCGGCAAACAGCGCGCAGCCGTGCCGGTTCGCCCGGTCTGCAGCCTTAGCGCGGTTCATGGGATGACCATCCGGCAGCGGACGCGTTGGCCGGGCGCGTCTTGCCGCCGGGCAGGATGCGGAAGGTCCGGCTTTCGCGCGTGATCGTGCGGCGAACCAGCGCGCGTGCCCACAACAGCGGCGCGATGAATGTGTCCAGCATCAGCAGTTGGGCGTAGGCGCCGGGGTGAAACGCCCGCCCGAAGCGCAGGCGGTCAAGCTGGTAGGCCAACACCAGCCGCAGCCAGGCGAAGGCGTACCACGTCTGCCGCCCCCACCAGCGCCCCTCGCGCTCGGTGATCAGGCCCAGCACAAAGCCGACGGTCAGCGGGTTGGTGAACGGCCACGCCAGCGTATCGCGCAGGTGATAGGCGCGGCTGATGGTGAGCAGGTCAAGGATCTGCTCGGTGGCCTCGCTGATGCTAGTGCGCGACGGCACGAGCCAGACCGGCGCCGGGATGACGGCGACGCGCTGCCCGTTCTCGCGCAGCACGCGGCCCAGCGCCTGCCCGGCTGACGCATCGTCCAGCAGGTGCAGCAGCCCGCCGGCTTCTTCCAGCACGCGGCGTCGGAAGATCATAAAGCCGTCGGCCAGCCCTTGCACGCGCTGGCTTGCCGCAGCCACCGGCACCATCGCCGTCCGCCCGTGATTGATGTGCAGCGCCATCAGCATCTCGCCCCCGGTCGCCACGGGCAGGTTGCCGCGCCGTTCCGGCTGGAGCACCAGCGGCGGCGCAAACGCCGCATCCACCGCCGGATCGGCCAGCACGGCCAGGGCCGCGTTCCATAGTTCGGCGGTAAGCTGCGCTTCCGGCTCGACAATAGCGATCAGTTCTCCCTGCGAGGCCTGCCAGCCGGCGTTGATCCGGTGCAGGCGTGGAACGCGCCCGGCGGGCGGGCCGCTGAGCAGCACGCGGGCGATGTCCGGATAGCTGTCGGCAACCTCGCGCGCGACCGGGTATGCCGGGTCGGACTCGCCCTCCAGCACCATCAGCAGCTCGTAACGATCCGTTGGCCGGGTGATCGCCATCACGTGCAGCAGCGCGAGCGTATCGAGCGTCTTGTCGCGCAGCGGGACGATCACGGTCGTGGATGGCGCATTTTCGGCGGGCGGCGGGGGTGTCTGCCGCCAGAAGCGGCGGTTGGCGAGATAGACGGCGAACTGGTACAGCGTAGCCAGCACCAGCGCGTTGACCAGCAGCGTCTCGATAGCGTACCGAATACGCCGGCCCATGTGGGACCCCTTTCAGCCGACGATCAGGATCACAAGTGCTGCGATCAGCACTGCTCCGATCATAAACAACAGCAACCACATCCGAAAAACGGTCTGGCCGGGCGGGGCCGGGAATGCGTCAAGCGGGGGAAGGGTGTTGTTCAGGGTGGGCGCGGCGGTGGATGGTGGCGGGGTGAAGGCCCGCAGCAGGTCTTCGGGGATCGGCAGCGGGGCGGCGCCGGGATCGGGCGGGTGCTCGAAGACAGGATCGGGGCCGGGCGGCGGCAGCGTTGCCAGGCGCGCGCTCAGGCTCAGCTCGCCGAGCGCCTCGTCGAACGCGGCGCTGAGCGCGCCGGCGGTCTGGTAACGGACCGACGGCAGCTTGGCGAGCGCCTTGCGCAGCACATCCGCAACGGCCAGCGGCAGGTCCGGCCGGTAGCGCAGCGGGCTGGGCGCCGGCTCGCTGAGATGCTGGTGCATGACTGCCAGCGGCGTCGGTCCGGTGAATGGCAGCCGCCCGGTGAGCATCTCAAAGAGCATGACGCCCAGCGAGTAGATGTCCGAGCTGGCGGTCAGGGCTTCGCCCCGGCACTGCTCCGGCGAGGCATAGGCAACCGTCCCGATAAAGCCGCCCCGCCCGGTGACCACGTCCGTGCCTTCGTCCAGGTGCGCCACACCAAAATCGCCCAGATAGAGCGTACCCTCGGCGTCAAAGAGGATGTTTTCTGGCTTGAGATCGCGGTGAATGACGCCCTGCGCGTGCGCATAGTCAAGCGCCCCGGCGATCACGGCCAGGACGCGCGAGACGAACGGCAGCGGCAGTGCGCCCTCGCGCACGAAGCTGTCCAGCGTCCCGCCCTCGACCAGCTTCATGACGATGTAGGGCATCCCGGCGGACTCGCCGTAATCGTACACCGGCAGGATATGCGGATGATCGAGCCGGGCGGCCATCTGCGCCTCGCGCATGAAGCGCCGGTAGAGGTCGTCGTTGGCGGCCAGATGCAGCGGCAGGATCTTCACGGCGACATAGCGGTCGCCCTGCGCGTCGTGCGCGCGGTAGACTGCCGCGCTGCCGCCCGAGCCGATCCGGCTCAGCAGGAAATAGCGGTCAAGCTTGGTGCCGATCAGGTCAGTCGCCATGCCGGTGCGCCGTGGGTGGCATGAGCTGCGGGTTTCTCTGGCTCCAGTGTATCACACCGATGACGCGCCGGTTTGTTAAGCCGCTGCTAGGTTTTGTCACGATCTCTACGCACGGGCGGTCATGGCCGGATGTGCTCGACCTCGTCACACGGCTCGCAGAGAATCGTCTCGACCGGCTCACCGGCGGCCAAAGCCGCGACCCAGTCGCGCACGGTGACACCCTGCGCCCCCGTTGTGTAGAACTCCGGGCGGTGCAGCACGGTGTGTTCCGCACCCCCGGCCAGGAAGTAGCGGAAGTTCGGCACGGCCTGCGCGATCGCGTCCAGCGTGCCCGGCAGGACGTCTTCGAACGGCGGCGTGCCGGGCGCTAGCGACAGGAAAAACGCCTGCACCGCGTCGTAGAGCGTGTTGTACTGCGCGAACATCACATCCGGGTAGTGCGCCGCCGCGGCGGTGTAGAGGTCCTCGAACGCCAGCTCCGCCGGGGATTCGATCGCCGCCAGTGCCGGGATCCAGTCTGGCAGCAGCGCGATGGTGCCCCACGGCTCTAGCACCATCGCCAGGTCAAAGCCCGGCGCGCTATAGCCACCGGCGCTGTCGCCGAGCACGGCGATGCGCGTGTGCGGATAGTGCTCGATGATGGCCGGAGCGTGGAACGACGCGCCCAGCCCGCCCGCGCTCTCGCCGGTGATGAAAACGGACGCGGGCGCGGGGAAGTTGGCGTAGGTCCACGCCAGCGCCGCCGACGCGTTGGCATAGCCCTTGTGGCGGATCGTCACGGCCCTGCTGCCGGCGCCATAGTCCCTCACCGTGTCGCCCATGAACACGTCGCCGGTGCAATAGGGGATCACAATCATGTCGTAGTGACCGAAGGGATTGGCCGGGTTGTCGAAGTCGAAGATGCCATCGGCGGCCAGCTCGATCCGCTCCGGGTCGATGGTGGGCACGAAGGTACGGTTGAGCGGGCCACAGGTCAACGCGGACCAGCACGCCCCGCCGCCGCTGAAGTAGATCAGCAGATCGTCACCGGTACCTTCGCGCGCGGCGAACTGGAACGGCGAGCCATCCGAGCAGGTCGTCTCGCCACCCGGTGCGATCCAGGTCCATCTGCCGGACAGATCGTCGCGGGTGGGCAGATCTCCTTGCGCGGTGACACTGCTCGCAGCGACGAGCAGCACCAGTGCCATCACGGCCAGAGCAAGGTGATGTGTGAAGCGTTTGTGCGACATTGTGCTCCCTCTTTCAGACCACTTGGCATCCGGCTGGTATTCTACCTCGGCGGCGCGCCCGCGAGGTGGTGTCGCAAGGGAATGCCCGACCGGTGGCTCACCATACGCCAGGCAGCAACCGAGTGTCAGGGATGCTCGTCACCGGGCGTGGCGGCCAGGGCAAGAGCGACGTCGAGCGCGTGGCTGAAGGCCAGCACGGACGGATAGCGCTCTTCCGGGCGCTTGGCGAGCGCACGCTCCAGGACCGGGCGCACCGCCCCCGGCAGCGCCGGGTTGTGCGCCAGCGGATCGGGCGGCGGTTCGCTCAGGTGGAGCGAGATCACCGCCAGGGCGGTCGGGCCATCGAACGGGCGTCGCCCGGCCAGCATCTGGTAGGCGACGACCGCCAGCGCATACTGATCGCTGGCGCCGGTCAGGGGCATGCCCAGGCACTGCTCCGGCGAAGCGTAGGCGGCGGTGCCCACGAACTCGCCGGGCGCGGCGTCGTATCCGGCGGCCTGATCGAGAACGGTTGCCACGCCGAAATCGGCCAGGTAAGGCGTGCCGTCGGCGTCGAAAAGCACATTGCCCGGCTTCACGTCGCGGTGGATGATCCCACGTGCGTGGGCGTAATCGAGCGCCCCGGCCAGTTGCCGCACCAGCCGGGCCGCGTCGGCGAAGTCCAGCGGCGCTTTGTCCAGCCCGTCTGCCAGCGACCGCCCGCTCAGCAGCCGCATAACCAGATAGGGCACATCGCCGTCCTCGCCGTAGTCGTACACCGGCAGGATGTGCGGGTGACGCAGATCGAGCAGCAGCGCCGCTTCGTGCCGGAACCGGGCGCGGGCCGCCGGCTGCTCTTCGAGATGCAGCGCCAGCACCTTGATCGCGACCGGCTCGCCGGTGGCGCTATGCTGCGCGCGGTAGACGTTCGCCATGCCACCCGCACCGATCTTCTCGGTGACGATGTAGGGACCGATGGGGCGAGGGAGAGGTCCGGTCGGGAAAGGGGTCACGGCGGGACGCTTCCGCTTGTGCGGCTTAGCCGGACGGCAGATGTTGCCGGAACCAGTCGATGGTCCAGTCGAACACGGTGGGCCGCCATTGGGGGTGTGTAAAGGTGTGGCTGCCGCCCTCAAACCAGCGCCGCTCACTCTGGCCGTTTAGCACGGCGGCGTAGGCGTCGGCATCGCTCATCGGCACCACCTCGTCCCCGGTGGCGTGAATCACCAGCGCCGGCCCGCCAAAACGCGCCAGCGCGCCGACCGGGTCCGCCCGGCGCAGCGAGTCGAGCAGCGGTGCGCCGAGCGTCAGCCCGCCGTGCGGCCCTGGGGCGAGGTTGGCAGCCATGCGCGATGTGAAGGCCACGGCGTTCCACAGCACGGCAGCTTTGACGCGCGCGTCCTGCCCGGCCAGCAGCGCAGCGATTGCCCCGCCCAGGCTCAGCCCGACCACACCCAGGCGTGCCGCGTCGATCTCCGGCCTGGCTGCGATCCAGTCCAGCGCGGCGACGGCGTCGGCGACCTCGCTGTCGACCGTGAACGCGTCGAACTCGCCGTCGCTGTCGCCCGAGCCGTAGAAGTCGAAGCGCAGCGCCGCGAACCCGGCTTCGGCCAGGGCGCGGCCCGCTTGGACATAAAGCCGGTCGTGCTCGATGTGCTGGCCGGTGAAGCCGTGCAGCAGAATCACCCCCGGCGCGGGCGCGGCATCCGGACGGTGTAGCACGCCGCGCAGCGTGCCGAGCGGTCCCTCGAACGCGATCATCTCGGTAGTGGGCATCCTCAGCCTTCCTGATCCTGAGCAGAGCCGCCCTGTCCGGTCAGGCGATTGCGCAGGCCGAGCAGGCTGCGCATCATCTTCTGGCGGGCGTTCGGGTTCTTGACGTAATCGAGACCGATCTCATAGGTGGCAGTGGCCTGCGTCACCTGGCCGCTGCGCAGTTGCAGGTCCGCGATGGCGAGCACGGTCTGACCGTAATTTTCCTCGTCGCCCGCTTCCAAGAACAGCGCCGACGCCTCGCGGTAATTGGTGACCGCCTGTTCGGTGTTGCCCAGCCGGGCGTAGACGCGGGCCATGTTGCCCAGCACCTGTGCCAGACGGTGCGTGTCGGCGCGGGCCTGAAAGACGGCGTGCGCCGCGCTCATCTCTTCCAGCGCCTGCCGGGATTCCCCCAGCGCGTGCAGCGCCAGCCCCAAATTGACCTGCATCTCGGCGGCCATGACCTCGTCTCCGTCGCCGGCGTAGGCGCTCCGTGCGGCGCGGAAGGTGTCTGCCGCCTGCGCATAATCCTGCTGCATGAACTGCTTGATCCCCTGATCTTTCAGATCGTCGGCGGTTGCCATCAAATACTCCTTTGCTGCTTTGCCTTCCGCTATTGTCCCGGTAACCGGGTGGCCCGCGCAAGTGACGTTCGGGTTAGGCACGCTACGCGAGACGCCACGGTTGGCTTTTCTTGTAGACCCGAGTGTGCTGCGCTTGTTGTCAGATCATCATGGTCAGATCATCATGGTCAGATCATCATGCCCGCTGCCACGTTCCTTTACGTTTGACCGCCTCGCATCTGGCGTGGGCCGAGCTTGCTCGGTCCCTACGCCCGACGAACTTCGCGGGTGTTTTTTCCTCAATCCACCGCAGGGGATTGAGGGGTCCGCGCATCCGCGTCGCGCGCTGAGGAAAAGGGGCAGGGGGTTGAGGAGCAAAAGCACACAACAGCTTCTAGGGCAGATACAGCCCGCCTGTCGCCTCAAGCCAGTCCGCGATGCGCTCCACAGCGCCGGGCACGTCGTTATCGGAGATGTCCAGGTGCAATGTCGGCAGGGTCGATTCACCCACCAGCCGGTCGAAAAGCGCCTGCTCGGCCACGAACGCACTCAGATCGTCGTACTGCGCGGGGTTGCCGGAGACTTTCAGCCGCTCGGCACGGGCAGCCTCGAACGACTCCGGCCTGCGCGTGACATACACCAGGCGGAACCCGAGCGGCCTGAGGCGCTGCTCCAGCCAGGTGAAGTTGTAGTCTTTGCCGTGCAGGCGTAGCTGGGCCACACGCGTGGAGATGTGGAAGCGGTCCACGATCCACGAGTAATAGCGCTGTAGCTCGAACAGGCGCGCCCAGGTGTGGTAGGTCTCCATCGCCAGCGCCTCTTCTTCCGGCGCGAAGTTGATCAGCCCGCGCCCCCAGGGGAAGTTGGTGAAGGCGCACCACTCCGCCGAGATCAGCGGCGAGTGATAGCGGTATTTGCGCGGCCCGACAATGCGCGGGTGCTCGTTGAGCGCGAACGCGATCTCGGTCTTGAACGTCAGGCGCGTGCCTTCCAGGATGACTTTGGGGCAGAGCTTGCGTCCCATGCGCGGCTCCCTTGTCCGGCGCCCAGGCAGGCGGTCAGCGCACCGCCAGCGTGCCGGTGGCGGCGTACTCGGTGCCGTCCGCCGTGTGCACAATCGCCTGGTCCCAATAGGTATAGAGCTTGACTCCAACCGTGTAGCGCCCCGGCGGCAGATCGGGCGGCAGCGCGAGCGGGTGTGCGTCGAAAACCGGGGCACCCGGCGCCCAACTACTGGTCGGGGCGCGGCTGAGAGCCGGGAACCCATCGTGCTGCGCGCGCAGCAGGCCGTCTTCGTCCAGCAAGAAGACGGATACGCTGTAGTCGAGCGCCAGCGGCGCGCCGGCTTCCCACCACAGCAGCACCGGGACCGTCTCGCCCGGCGCGGCCTGGGACGGCAGCGCCACGCGCCGCAGGGTGATCGACTCGCCGAAGCGCACGGCGGCCTGGCCAAGCGCCGCCGCCCGGTCGTAGCGGTAGGCGTAGATCGGGTGGCCGTGATGTTGGTAATTGAGCGTCGCCGTCCGCACGAAACCTTCCTGCGCCAGCAAGTCCATCACGTCGTGCTTCTTGGCCTCGTCGCCCCAATAGGCGTACCACAGGCCATCGGTGCGGTCCAGCACGGCTTTGACGTGGGGCATGAAGAGCGTGCCGTACCGGTCGCGGTAGTCGAACAGCGAGATGACGGGGTCGCCGGTCGCATCCGCCGGAAGCTGTTGCATCATCCGGCGGATGTCTGTGTCGGGGAGCACCAGCTCCAGGTGATACCACAGCGCGGCATGCTCGCCCTCGACGTCGAGCAGCACCGGCTCGCCTGCCGGGCGCTGGGCGGCGAGGTCGGCGGCCATCTGGCGCCAGGGCGGCTTGACGTAGTAGGAACTGGTGACCAGCAGCCCGTTGACCACCACCAGCGCGACCAAGAAGCCGCGCCCGAAGCGCTCGAAGGCGGTCAGGCCGAAGCCGACCAGCAGCGCGATCGCGGGCAGGATGACCGAGAGATTGCGGTCGGTCAGCAGTGGATAGCGTGTGTGGAGCGCCACGGTGAACAGGATCGGCGCCGCAAACCACAGCGCCAGCAGCAGGGTGCTG
>DYEN01000397.1 GCA_020725705.1 Anaerolinea sp. | reverse complement strand
CAGGGTGTATGCGCAGTGGGTGTCGGGGGGCGTGGCGATGTAGATCGCGTTGACGTCGGGGTCGTGGATCAGCGCGTCGGCGTTGTCCGTCCATTTGGGAACGCCGTGCCGCCGGGCGTAGTCTTCTGCCAGCGCGCCCGTCCGGCGCATGACCGCCACCAGCTCGGAGCCGGCGGCCTGTTGCAGCGCGGGGCCGCTTTTGACCTCTGTCACGTCGCCGCAGCCGATGATGCCCCAGCGCACCCGATCCATCTCCGTCTCCTTCGCATGTCCTGTCCGCGCGGCTGACTCGCGCCGCCTGCCCTCATTATAGACCCGTGCGGCGCAAGGAACCTTGCGCGCCGATAGCCGGCCAGGCAGGGGGATTTTCCCTGCCACCCGGACCGGACTATACTGAGGGGACGAGAGCTGTTGGCGAAGTGAGTCAAGGAGGCGTGAGGCGAATGCAGGCGGTCAGGCGATTTCGACTGTTCATGCTTGCCGTGTGGGTGGTCGTGGCGTTAGTGGTAGCTGGAACAGCCCTGGCACAGGATGGCGAAGGCACGCCCCAGCCGGAAACATTCAACGCGGGCAGCGAACCCCCGCGCGATCTGGACGATATCGCGGTCAAGCTGACCCCGCTGCTGGTCGGCGCGGCCCTGATCGAGCGCACGCTGGAGTTTCTGTTCAACTGGGTGGAGCGGGCGCTGCTGGACGCCAGCCACAGCCTGCACACCTTTCTGGCGCGGGTGGCCGGGCTGGTGCAGGTCGATGTGCACAACGCCTGGCTCAGCATGTCCGAGTTGTCGGCGGCATTCGGGCGACGCCAGGCAAACCCGGATCTGGCCGTCGCGGATCCGGATAGCCCAAACCCGGAGGATTGGCCCCTGGCAGTGCTCGAAGAACGCCTGGAGCAGGCGCGCGCCCTCTTCGAGCAGGCTCAGCGGACCATCGAGGCCGCACTGAAATCACCCGTGTATGTGGCGCGCAAGAAGCTCACGGCGATGGTGTTAAGCCTGGTGTTCGGGGTAACGCTGGCGCTGACGGGCAGCCTGCGCCTGTTCGAGCCGCTGGGCGTACAGGTGGCCAGCCAGATCGCCGAGCCGTTCCGCCTGCTGGATATGATCCTGGCGGGCGTGCTGATGGGCCTGGGAACCGATTGGGTTCACCAGGTGGTCGGCCTGCTGGTCAACGGCAAAGGGTTGCTGGGGCGGGCCGCGACGGGGCCGCAGATCGACCCCGATCAGATCGTGAACATGACGTCTGCCGCCGTTCAGGAAGAGTTTGGGCGCCAGCTCAATGACCTGCGCGCGCGCGTGCTGGGCGGCGGGCCGGGGTCGATGGTGACCGTCTCCGCTGCGGCGTCTGCCACGCCCCCGGCAGCGGACGATGAGCCGGCGGCAGGCGGCAGCAGCGCCGAAGCCTCCGTGACGTCCGGCCTGCGCGTGGCGAGCGCCGGGATCATCCCGTTCGGCATGACGCCCGCGCCCCAGGATACCGCCGCCCCGGAGCGGAGCGCGCAGCCGGGGGATTTCCTGCCGCTGCACGACGTCCGGGTGACGGTTCAGGAAGGCGGGACGGCGGCGCGCGCGGAGCCGTCGCTGGATGCCGAGACGCTGGGGACGTTGCCGGAAGGCACGCGCCGCGAGGCCGACGGCCTGGTCTTCGGCGAGTTCACCTGGCTGCGGACGCCGTGGGAAGGGCCGGAAGCCGAACCGGATCAGGACGCCTGGATCCCCGGCGAAGATACCGATTTCCCGCGCTCGGCAGCCTACAATCAGGTGGACGGCTCCTGGTACGAGAGCGAGGCGGTGCTGGCCTTTCGCCGCTCGCTGGTGCGCGACCTGCTGCGGGTGCGGAACGCCGACCGGGACCGGATCGCCGAAGTTGACACGCTGAGCGGCGCCGCGCTCGAAGAACTGGAGATCGCGCTCACCCGCGAGACGATCCCGCCGCTCTATCACGATTT
>DYEN01000396.1 GCA_020725705.1 Anaerolinea sp. | reverse complement strand
GCTCCGCCGCCCGCCGGCTCCGCGCCTCGGTGTGTGGCTGGCGCTGAGCGTGCTGGTGCCAGCGGGACTGCTGCTGATTGCCGCGACACGGATGAGCGTGTTTCATCCCCGCTACCTGATCGCTGCGACACCCGCGCTGCTGCTGGCGACAGGCTGGGCGCTCTCGCCCTTGCTGGCTCGCCATGACGCGCGCCCGGCGACAGTGGGAATCGCTGCCGCACTGCTGGCCATACCCCTGCTGGGCATAGGCGAGCTGGTCGGGTACTATCGCGGCGACGATGTCAAGTCACCCGATTGGCCAGGGCTGGTCGCCTACTTCAAAGCGCGCACGCTGCCGGGCGATCTGATCGTGCTGCCCGCGCCCGATCCCGCCTTTGGCTATTACGACGGCCAGCACGCCGAAGAGATGAGCCTCGACCCCGACACCGATCCCATCGCCAGGCTGCGCCCGGAAGTCTATTTTCGTTCCGGCATCTGGATGGTAGGCGGTCCGCCGGAAGCCCACCGCTTCCTGAGCGAGCAGATGCAGCCGGTCGGCGAACAGCAGGTGGGCAGCTTTCGCGTCACGCAGTACCGGCGCTGGGACCCGCGCCCCGGCGAGATCGCCCACGCGAGCGGGGCCGTATTCGGCGATTTCGCCCGCCTGGCCGGTTATACGCTCCAGGGTCCCGACCCCGCCACGCAGGCGATCACCTTGCTGCTTTACTGGGAGCCACTGCGCACCACGGCGATCGATTACGTCGTGTTCGTTCACCTCGCCGGGCCGGGCGCCTCCAGCGAAGACCCCGGCCCGCTGGTCGACCAAGACGATCACCGCCCGCGTGATGGATTCGCCAGCACGCTCAGTTGGGAGCCAGGCGCCCTCGTGCGCGACGCCTACCACCTGCTGGAAGCGCCCGCCAACCTCACCCCTGGCACCTATTGGCTGTTGGTCGGTTTCTACGATCCGGATAATCCGGCGGCGCGTGTTCCGGTGACAGACGCGAACGGCGAGCCGCTTGGATCTGCACTCGCGCTGCCCGCGTTCCGCTGGCCGGGCGACGTCGGAACGGGCCAATGAAAAGAGCGGCCAGGGTGGGCCGCTCCACGTCAGCGCAATCGTCTGAACCGGGGCTTAGCCGCCCAGTTCCTTCAACCGCGCTTCCCACTTCTCATACAACTTCTGGTAAACCGCCTCAGACAGCGCACCGCTCATCAGCTTGGCGTCGAGCTGATCCAGATAGGCACGGATCTCCTCGGCTGTTTGCGGGACCGCGGCTTCCGCTGCGGCGGGCGTGGCCCCCTGGGCAGGCGCCTGGCCGCTCCCCTGCTGGTTCTGCATCATCTGCATCATCATCTGCTGCATGAGCATTTGCTGTTGCTGCTGGAGCGCAGCGGCTTCAGGGTTCAGCGCGGCGCCGATCTGCTGGCCGACGCCCAGCCCTACGCCGGCACCGGCCAGGCTGCCGCCCAACCCCTCGTTCGAGGCGGCAGCGTCGGCCACTTCCAGCCGGCGGATCCGCTCATAGGTGGCAAAATCGACGTAGTTGCGCAGCTCTTCGGTCGACACTTCCTTCGCGGTGAATGGCTTGGCCTCGAACGCTTTGATGCGCATCCCGATCTGGGCGAACTGCTCGTTCAGGCGCGCCAGCGCCGCGCCTTCGACTTCTGCCAGAATCCGGTTGGCATCCATGATGCTCTGCGCACCGGAATTCGAGATAAGCTGCGCCAGCTCGCCGAGCAGCATCGACTGAATCCGGTCGCGGATATCCCCCAGGCGCAGGATCGGCTTGCCGACCGCGTACTGCTTGACAAAGCGAACCGGGTCCTCGATCCCGATGTCGATCACGCCGTGCGTGATCAGCAGCACGACGCCCACGCCGCGCCCCGGAGTCTCCAGCACGATCGGGGGGTTCGTGCCCCAGGGCACCTGCGGCAGGTCCTTCAGGTTGACAAAGTACAGATCGGCCGTGAACGGGGTGCGGCCGCCCGTCGCCAGCCCCAGCAGCCCGGTCAGGATGGGCAGGTTGCCGGTGCTGAGCGTGTGCGCCCCCGGCCCCAGCGCGTCGAGCACCTGGCCCTGGCGCACGAACACGGCAGCCTGGCTCTCCTGCACGATGACCTGCGACCCAAAGCGGAAATCGCCCGAGCCACCCTGCGGCTCGCGATAGACTAACTCGTCATCCATCACGTTGACGTGATCAACAACATCGATAATACGTGGCATCTCCGGTCTCCTTTATCCCCTCACATCCATCCTGCCGCCGTGCCGCCGAGCCTTTACTCGATCCCTTTCAGCACGCTGTCGCGCAGGCTGTAGGCTTCGTTCGCCTCGATCGTCAGTGTGTCCAGCTCGCGGATCGCTTCATCCACGCCCTGGCCCGCGAGCGCAGCGTCCTGGAGCGCGTCCAGCTTCTCCTTGAACTTGTCCGCATAGTCCAGCAGAGCCGCGTCAAAGGCGTAGACCACCTCAAGGTCTTCCGGCCCGATCTTCAGGGCATCGAAAAAACCGCTGTAGCCCGGCGTGTCGGTCGCAACGCGATCGATAAAGGTCTGGAACTTCGTCTTGACGCTGCGGGTTTTGCTCATGTAGGCCAGCCCGCCCTGGTCGAGCAGTTGCTTCTCGATAGTGGGCAGACGGTTGAGCTGGAGCTTGAGCTGTTCGGCGACGTGCTCGCGGATCAACCGGTCGGCCTGGCGGCGAGCGGTCATTTCCATGTAGCCGCGGAAACCGGGCACCTTCGCCACGAGAGACTCGAGCTTTCCCCGCTCGCGCACTATCCGCGCGTAGAGGTCGTTCATGGTCTGTAATCTCCTTCTTTGCACAAGCCTGGTCCAAGCATACATCAGAGCCGGGCGGGGCACAAACCCAGTTATTGGGTCGATCGGCAGCCATGCTATAATGACCGCAGGCCACGCGCGAAGGAGAACCCGATGGGAGCCAAAGATCAGGGGGCGGATGCGATCGAGGGACGATGGCTGGTCATCCCGCGCACGCTGTGTTTTATCCGCCATGGGGACGATGTGCTGCTGCTCAAGCGCGGGATGCACAAGCGCGTCTATCCGGGGCGCTATAACGGAGTCGGCGGCCACCTCGAGCGCGACGAAGACCCGCTGACCGGTGCCATCCGCGAGATGCAGGAAGAGACCGGCCTGTCGGTCGAAGACGTGCGGCTGCGCGGAATCATTCACGTCGATGCGGGCGGCGCGAACGGCATCATCGTCTTCGTCTTCACAGCCCGCGCCACCACGCGGGATTTCATCACCTCGGATGAAGGCATGCTCGAATGGGTGCCGCTGGACCGGGTGAGCGAACTGCCCCTGGTCGAAGACCTGCCGGCGCTGCTGCCGCGCCTCTTCGAGACGCCCGACGATGGCCGCCTGTTTTTCGCGCATACCAGCTACGACGCGCACGACGAGCCGATCGTGCTCTTTACCCGAGACGACGCCGCTTCATGAGGCGGCGCGCCCTCGGCAGCGCGGCTTCCGCTCGCCTTTCGCTGTAATGGCTCACTTGCGCTTGAGCCAGGGGGGAATACACTTTTGCCATGAGCAAACGCTACCCTTCAACTCGCTGGTCCTTGCTGGTTGTGATCGTCCTGCTGATCACCGGCGCCGGTGTTTTGCCCCTGATGGCTGGGCAGCGCGGGCTGGGTCCCTGGGCGCAGGACGACGCCGTCCCCCAGTTCGGGCTGTACGAGGCCAGCTTCCGAGCACCGGGTGACTACAGCAACCCCTACGACCCGAACCAGATCGACGTCATGGCAACCTTCACCGCGCCGGACGGGCAGACGTACCGGGTTCCGGCGTTCTTCATGCGCCCGTTCCGCCAGACCTGCACCGAGGACTGCCAGACCGAGCAGCTTGAGATGGCCGGCCCCAGCGAGTGGCGCGTGCGCTTCACCCCACCGGTTCCCGGCCGGTGGCAGGTGACGGTCGAGGCCCGCGACCGCACCGGTTTTTCCAGCATCGTTTACGAGGACGAGTTTCGCGTCGAGCCGTCGGATAACCCGGGGTTCATCCGGCGCGGTCCCAACCCGCGCTATTTCGCCTTTGATAACGGCGAGCCGTTCTTCCCGGTGGGCGAAAACCTCGGCTGGTCGTGGGACGGTGTGGGCGGCATCTTCGCCTTCGAGCACTGGCTGGACCGGCTGAGCGCCGCCGGCGCCAACTATGCCCGCGTGAACATCGACGTTCCGTGGTTCATCAGCCTGGACTGGCCCGGCCCGGCAGGGGACTACACCGAAGCGCAGGCCGCCGCCTGGCGGCTGGACACCATCCTTGAACTGGCTGCCGAGCGCGGCATCTACCTGCAGCTTGTCCTGCTATGGCATCAGGGCTATACCGAATACGTCGGCCCGCCGGTCATTACCCCCGGCGACATTCCCCGCCCGGACACCAGCGCCGACTGGAACGACAACCCGTACAACATCGCGCTGGGCGGCCCGCTCAGTGGACCGTCCGCCGTTTTCTTCGACACGGCGCGCCCGCTGCTCAACCAGCGCCTGCGCTACATCGTGGCGCGCTGGGGCTACAGCCCGCACGTCTTCGCCTGGGAACTGGTGGATGAAATCGACGCGCTGGCGGGCTATACGGCCCAGCGCGGACGTGCCTGGATCCAGGACACGCTCGTTTACCTGATGAATGTCGATCCGTATGACCATCTGGTGACGGTCGGGATGCGCCAGCCGGAGCCGCTGCTTTGGGCGCTGGACGGAATCGACTTCGCTCAGGTGTCTTACTACCAGCGACGACCCATCGAGCCGGCAGAGGATCAGGTCGCCGGAACGCTCAACGTGCTCAGTCAGGCTTTCGCTCAGACGGACAAGCCGGTTTTGCTCTCGGCGTTCTCGCTCAATCCGTGGTACGAGCCGACCGAAGATGACCCCGAAGGCGTGCACCTGCGCAACACGATGTGGGCAGCCGCCATGGCCGGGTCGGCGGGCGGCGCGATGAGCTGGTGGTGGGACACGTACATCGACCATGAAGACCTCTACGACGTCTTCGCCCCGCTGGCGATCTTCTCCCGGCGCGTCGCCTGGGACTCGCCCGATCTCAGGCCGGTTGGCGTCGGGCTGGTGGCCGAAACGCCGTTTACGTATGCGCCGCTGCGGCTGGATGCCTTCCAACGCAATTTCGGGAGCGAGTCGCCGCCGGACACGATCTATCGCGTGCTGCAGGACGGTGCGGCGCCGCCGATCAGCCAGG